>URLG01000037.1 GCA_900548535.1 Candidatus Segatella intestinihominis
TTTGTTGCTCAGGCACTTATAAATAATGTTAAACTATAGTGTTGCGGAATTAAGGTAAATGAAAGAATTTGTAATATCAGAGGTCAAGGCAGAGACTGCCGTACTCGTGGGTCTCGTGACCAAGACGCAGGATGAAGCCAAGACCAAGGAATATCTCGACGAGCTGGAATTTCTTGCCGACACAGCAGGAGCCGTTACCGTGAAGCGATTCACACAGAAGGTGGTAGCCCCTAACCAAACCACATACGTGGGCAAAGGTAAGCTCGAAGAAATCAAGCAATATATCAAGAACGAAGAAGAGGAAGACCGTGAGATAGGTATGGTCATCTTCGACGATGAGCTATCCGCCAAGCAGATACGCAACATCGAGCAGGAACTGCAAGTCAAGATTCTGGACCGCACCTCCCTCATCCTCGACATCTTCGCCATGCGCGCACAGACGGCTGCCGCCAAGACCCAGGTGGAATTGGCGCAGTATCGCTACATGCTGCCTCGACTGCAACGACTCTGGACTCACTTGGAGCGCCAGGGTGGTGGCTCTGGCTCCGGTGGCGGCAAGGGTTCTGTGGGATTGCGTGGACCTGGTGAGACCCAGCTCGAGATGGACCGCCGTATCATCCTAGGCAGAATGAGCCTCCTGAAGGAGCGTCTCGCTGAGATAGACAAGCAGAAGACCACCCAGCGCAAGAACCGTGGCAGACTGATCCGTGTGGCTCTCGTGGGCTATACCAACGTGGGCAAGAGCACCATCATGAACCTCCTCTCCAAGAGCGAGGTATTTGCAGAGAACAAGCTCTTCGCCACCCTCGACACCACCGTGCGCAAGGTAGTGGTAGAGAACCTGCCATTCCTGCTAGCCGATACCGTAGGATTCATCCGCAAGTTGCCTACCGACTTGGTGGATTCCTTCAAGAGCACTCTCGACGAAACCCGTGAGGCAGACCTCCTGCTGCACGTGGTAGACATCTCGCACCCCGACTTCGAGGAGCAGATACAGGTAGTGGAGAATACCCTCAAGGAACTGGGCTGCGCCGACAAGCCATCGATGATCATCTTCAACAAGATAGACAACTACAGCTGGGTGGAGAAGGAGGAAGACGACCTCACCCCTATGCAGAAAGAGAACATCCCGCTGGATGAGCTCAAGAAGACATGGATGGCGAAGCTCAACGACGACTGTCTCTTCATCTCAGCCAAGAACAAGGAGAACATCGACGAATTCCGTGAGGTGCTCTACAAGAAAGTAAGAGAGCTCCACGTACAGAAGTATCCATACAATGACTTCCTGTACCAGGACTACGAACAATAAAATATGGAGTTGACTCACCCCTAACTCCTCAATTAAACAAGAATAACAATGAACGACTACAGACCCCTAACCTCAGAAGAAATTGAGGTGCTCAAGAAGAACGACTGTTGGGCAGAAGACTGGACCTCCATCAATGTGGCAGAAAACTTCAAGCCCAACTATATGCATCGCGTGATGCTGTATGGAGAAGTTAACATCGGTAGCTTCGACAAGAACGTCGAGGTGAGCCAAGGCTTCGTGAAGCACTCGGGCATCAACAATGCCACCCTGCGCAATGTAACCATCGGCGACGACTGCCTCATCGAGAACGTGGGCAACTTCATCAACAACTACTCCATCGGCGACGACTGCTACATCAGCAACATCTCGACCATGGAGACCACCGAGGGTGCCACCTACGGCGAGGGCAACCTGGTGAGCGTGCTCAATGAGGTGGGCGAAGGCAACGTGATTCTCTTCAGCGACCTCAACAGCCAGCTTGCAGCCTTCATGGTGAAGCACTTCAGCCAGAAGGAGCTGAAGGAGCGCATACGCCAGCTCATCAAGAATGAGATAGACAACAAGATGCCAGAATGCGGACAGATAGGCAACAACGTGAAGATTATCAACACCAAGGAGATAACCAACTGCGTGATCAATGACTTCTGCGAAGTGAATGGAGCCTCTCGCCTCAGCGACTGTACCCTTCTGGGCTCAGCCCATGGCAATGTATACGTAGGCACCGGGGTCATCGCCGAAAACAGCATCATAGCCGAGGGCGCCAGCGTCATCAACAGTGTGAAGATACAGGATTGCTTCGTGGGCGAGGCTTGCCAGCTGAGCAATGGCTTCACCGCCTCTACCTCCGTCTTCTTCGCCAACTCCTATATGAGCAATGGCGAGGCTTGCGCAGCCTTCTGTGGTCCGTTCACCGCATCCCATCACAAGAGCAGCCTCCTCATCGGTGGCATGTTCTCATTCTATAACGCCGGCTCTGCCACCAATTTCTCCAATCACGCCTACAAGATGGGTCCTATGCACTGGGGCATCCTGGAGCGTGGCTCCAAGACAGCGAGTGGCGCTTACCTGCTGATGCCAGCCACCCTGGGTTCATTCTCCGTATGTTTTGGCAAACTGATGCACCACCCTAACACCCGCAACCTGCCATTCGCCTATCTGATAGCCGATGGCGATAAGATGTTCCTCATTCCGGGCAGAAACATCACCACCGTGGGTCTGTATCGTGACATCAAGAAGTGGCCTAAGCGAGATATGCGCGCACTGGAGAATCGCAAGAGCATCGTCAACTTCGACTGGCTCTCCCCTTACTCCGTGGGCGAAGTATTGAAGGGCAAGAAGATATTGGAGAATCTGCGCGATGTCACCGGCGACAACGTATCGCAGTATCTCTATCATGAGTATATCATCCCAGCTTCCTCGCTCCACAAGGGCATCAAGTACTATGACATCGCCCTGCGCATCTACATGGGTGCCGTACTGAAGCGAGTATTGAAGCGCGACCCTATGCTCACCCCTCCTACCACACAGATAGGATTGGGCGACTGGGACGACCTCTCGGGTCTCCTGCTCCCTAACACCGAGGAGGAACGCATCATCACCGACCTCCAAGAGGGCACCATCAATACCATCCAGCAACTCCTGGAGCGATTTGAGGAGATCAATGCCAACTATCGTGAGTATCAGTGGGCATGGACCTACCAGATGGTATGCGACTACTATGACATCGACGAGATTACCCTCGAGGATGCCAACCGCATTCACGAAGACTACATCAAGGCTCGCCGCCAGTGGATAGCCGAAATCAGAAAGGATGCTGAGAAGGAATTTGCCATGGGCGATGTAGAGGAAGAGGTATTCCGCAACTTCGTGGACAGCCTGGATCAAGAGGTAGAATACGAGGACTAGTTAGGAGTTAGAAGTTAGGAGTTAGGAGTTAGGAGTTAGGAGTTAAAAGTTAGGAGTTTTTTGGCTCGAATATTAAAGATAAAATATAAAAAAATGAGATTAAAGTATGTAATGATGGTTGGACTCCTGATAGGAGCCCTCAATGCCACCGCCAAGGATTATCATTACACCACCGTAGCAGGCGATGCAATGAAAACTCGCATCTATACCCTGGACAATGGACTCAAGGTATATATGTCAGTAAACAAGGAGAAGCCTCGCTTGCAGGCTAACATAGCCGTGAAGACAGGTTCGCGCAACGACCCTGCCGAAACTACCGGATTGGCCCACTATCTGGAGCACCTGATGTTTAAGGGCACCACCCACTTCGGTACCACCGATGCCGCCAAGGAGAAGCCATACCTGGACGAGATCTCTCGCCGCTACGAGGCTTACCGCAAGCTCACCGACCCAGCTCAGCGCAAGCAGGCTTACCACGAGATAGACAGCATCTCCCAGCTTGCCGCCAAGTACAACATTCCTAATGAGTACGACAAGCTGATGGCGAGCATAGGCAGCGAGGGCAGCAACGCCTTCACCAGCAACGACATCACTTGCTATACAGAGAATATCCCTAACAATGAGATTGAGAATTGGGCTAAGATACAGAGCGACCGCTTCCAGAACATGGTGATTCGTGGATTCCATACCGAGCTGGAGGCTGTGTATGAGGAGAAGAACATCACCATGGCTAGCGATGTGGACAAGGAGTGGGCTGCCCTCTGGAAGCTTCTCACCCCTACTCACCCTTACGGCACTCAGACCACCATCGGCGAGCAGGAGCATCTCAAGAACCCAAGCATCATCAACATACAGAACTACTTCCACCAGTACTATGTGCCCAACAATGTGGCTATCGTATTGGCAGGAGATTTCGACCCTGACAAGACCATCCAGGTCATCGACAAATACTTCGGTGGATGGCAGAAGAGCCAACAGGTAACCCGCCCAGAGTTTGCCGCTCAGCCAGAGTTGACTGCCGCTAGAGACACCTCGGTAGTAGGTCAGGAAGCCGAAAACCTGATGATGGCTTGGCGATTCAAGGGCGCCAACCAGGGCGAGGGCGATATGCTTGATATGATCTCTGAAATACTGAACAATGGCAAGTGCGGTCTGCTGGACATCGACTTGGACCAAAAGATGAAGGTGCAGGGCGTGGGCGCTGGCAAGGATGAGCAACACGACTACACCGCATTTCTGGTAGAAGGCTACCCTAACAAGGGACAGAAGCTGGAAGAGGTGCGCGCCCTCATCTTGGAAGAGATGGGCAAGTTGCGCCGTGGCGAATTTGCCGACGACCTCATTCCAGCCATCATCGCCAACGCCAAGCTCGATTACTACAAGGCACTCACCAACAATGGCTATCGTGCCAGCTTGATGCAGAATGCCTTCATCAACGACCAAGACTGGGCGCAGGTGGCTCAAAAAGTGGAGCAGTTGAGCAAGATAACCAAGAAAGAGGTAGTGGAATTTGCACAGAAATATCTCCGTGACGACAACTTCGTGTGCGTCTATAAGCGCATGGGCGAAGACAAGACACTCAAGAAGATAGAGAAGCCTGCCATCACCCCTATCCCTGCCAATCGTGAGTATGAGAGCAACTTCCTCAAGGAGGTGCGCAACTCTGAGGTAAAACCTATCGAGCCTAAGTTCCTCGACTTCAAGAAGGACCTCACCATCGGCAAGACATCCAAGAACATCCCGCTCATCTACAAGCAGAACACCAAGGATGGCTTGTTCAACCTCGTCTTCCGCTATGAGTTTGGCGATGAGGATGACCTTCGCTATGGCTATGCTGCAGAATACCTCAACTACATCGGCACCAAGAAGATGGGTGTGAGCGATGTGAAGAAAGCGTTCTATGACTTGGCTTGCAACTATGGTGTGAGCACCACTGACAATACCCTTCAGATTAGCCTCAACGGACTGAACGAGAATCTGCCAAAGGCTCTCAATTTCTTGGAGAATGTACTCCAGAATGCCAAGGCAGACAAGGAAAGTTGGGCGCAGTATGTGGATATGATAGAGAAAAGCCGACAGGATGCCAAGACCGAACAGGAATCAAACGTTCGCTATCTGTGGAATTACTGCCTGTATGGTAAATATAACTCCAGTCGCAATGCCATCAGCACTGCCGACCTCAAGAAGGCAGACCCTCAGGAGTACATTCATCTCTTGGCTGGTTTGAGCAATCTCCAGCACACCATATTATATTATGGTCCATACAGCGAGCAGCAGCTCAGCGCCCTCCTAGCCAAGGAGCACAAGACAGCCAAGACGCTCGCTGCCGTGCCACAGGGCAAGAAGTATGAGCTTCAAGAGACTCCACAGACAGAGATTATCATGGCTCCATACGATGCCAAGAACATCTATCTGCGCCAGTATCATAACGAGGGCAAGCAGTGGAAGCCAGAGAATGCGCCAGTAGAGGCCCTCTTCAATGAGTACTTTGGTGGTGGTATGAACACCGTGGTATTCCAGGAACTCAGAGAGACTCGCGGCTTGGCTTACAATGCATCAGCCATGTATATTCAGCCTATCCGCAAGAATCAGCCAGAGGGTTTCTATACTCATATCATCTCTCAGAATGATAAGATGATGGACTGCATCAATGTGTTCAAGGAGATCGTAGACACCATGCCTCAGAACCAGGCAGCCTTCGACCTCGCTAAGCAGAGCCTCATCAAGAGCTTGCAGAGTTCCCGCACCACCAAGTTTGGCGTCATCAGTTCTTATCTCTACTATAAGAATCTCGGCATCGACTATGACTTGAACAAGCTCATCTACGAGAAGTTGCCATCTCTCACTCTGCAAGACATCGTGCAGTTTGAGCAGCAGAACATGGTAAACAAGCCATATCGCATGATGATTCTCGGCAATGAGAAAGAGCTCGACATGAAGTCACTTGAGAAGATAGCCCCAGTAAAGCGTCTCTCACAAGAAGAAATCTTCGGATACTAGGGTTAATGTACAATGTATAATTAATAATGTATAATTAAGCAGCAATGAAAGACTATAATATCATACTGATAAAAAGCAAACAATTTGCATTAAGAATTATTCGACTGTATAAATATCTTTGTGAACAGAAAAAGGAATTTATTCTTTCTAAGCAAATTGTAAGAAGCGGCACCAGCATTGGAGCAAACGCAAAAGAAGCAAGCGTAGCCCAATCAAAGGCTGACTTTTATGCAAAACTTAGTATTTCATTAAAAGAAGCTGCCGAAACCGAATATTGGTTAGAAGTTCTACATGAAAGTAACTACATTGACGACAAACAGTTTTATAGTATAAACAAAGATTGCTCTGAAGTCTTAAAAATACTCACTTCAATATTAAAGACAAGAGAACAAAAGCAATTATGAATTATTCATTATAAATTATAAATTATAAATTATCATGACTCCAGATTTTAAGTACGCTCCTATGTTTCAGCTAGGAGAGGACAAGACAGAGTATCGCTTGCTTACCAAGGAAGGTGTAAGCACAGCTGAGTTTGAGGGTAAGACTATCCTCAAGGTTTCTAAGGAAGCATTGACCTTGTTGGCACAGCAGGGTTTCCACGACGTAGAGTTCATGCTCCGTCGTGAGCACAATGCGCAGGTGGCTAAGATCCTGACCGACCCAGAGGCTTCTGAGAACGACAAGTACGTGGCTCTCCAGTTCCTCCGCAATGCAGAGACAGCCGTTAAGGGCATCCTCCCATTCTGCCAGGATACAGGTACTGCCATCATCCACGGTGAGAAGGGCCAGCGTGTATGGACCGACTTCGAGGATGAAGAGGCATTGAGCCTTGGTGTATACAACACATACACCCAGGACAACCTCCGCTATTCTCAGAACGCACCTCTCAACATGTATGATGAGGTGAACACCCGTTGCAACCTCCCTGCACAGATTGACATCGAGGCAACAGAGGGTGATGAGTATCGCTTCGTGATGGTTGCCAAGGGTGGTGGTTCTGCCAACAAGACATACTTCTACCCTATGACCAAGGCTACTATCCAGAACGAGGGCACCTTGCTCCCATTCTTGGTAGAGAAGATGAAGAGCCTCGGTACAGCAGCCTGCCCTCCTTACCACATCGCATTCGTCATCGGTGGTACCAGCGCAGAGAAGAACCTTCTCACAGTGAAGTTGGCTTCTATCAAGTATTACGATGAGTTGCCTACCACAGGCGATGAGACAGGTCGTGCCTTCCGTGACATCGACTTGGAGCAGAAACTCCTCGAAGAGGCTCACAAGATTGGCTTGGGTGCTCAGTTTGGTGGTAAGTACTTGGCTCACGACATTCGCGTGATTCGTTTGCCTCGCCACGGTGCTAGCTGCCCTATCGGTATGGGTGTAAGCTGCTCTGCCGACCGCAACATCAAGGCTAAGATCAATAAGGATGGTATCTGGTTGGAGAAGATGGATGAGAATCCTACAGAGTTGATTCCAGAGGAGCTTCGCAAGCCAGGCGAGGGTGCCAAGGGTATCGAGATCGACCTCGACAAGGGTATCGACGCTGTACGTGCTGAGTTGACCAAGTATCCTGTTAGCACCCGTGTTAACTTGAAGGGTACCATCATCGTGGCTCGTGACATCGCTCACGCTAAGCTCAAGGCTCGCTTGGACGCTGGCGAGGAGATGCCTCAGTACTTCAAGGATCACCCTATCCTCTATGCAGGACCAGCTAAGACTCCAGAGGGTTATCCATGTGGCTCTATGGGTCCTACCACAGCCAACCGTATGGACCCATACGTAGATGAATTCCAGGATCATGGCGCTAGCTTAGTAATGATTGCCAAGGGTAACCGTGGTCAGGTTGTTACAGACGCCTGCAAGAAGCATGGTGGTTTCTATCTCGGTACCATCGGTGGTGTAGCTGCCGTTCTCTCTCAGAGCTCTATCAAGAGCATCGAGTGCGTAGAGTATCCAGAGCTCGGTATGGAGGCTATCTGGAAGATTACTGTTGAGGACTTCCCTGCATTCATCCTCGTAGATGACAAGGGCAACGACTTCTTCAAGCAATTGAAGCCTTGGACTCCTTGCAAGGAATGCCAGAAGTAAAGAATAGAACATACTAAATGCCGCTGTTGCAGCATATAGCAATGTATAAGATTACGTCCCGATGTAGGAATTCTTACATCGGGACGTTTTTTATATCCTAGAAATAGTCGATATTCACGTCTTTTTTGTATCTTTGCAGCTGTAATGACAGACAGGAAGATTATACACATAGATATGGATGCCTTCTTTGCCGCCGTGGAGCAGAGAGACCATCCGGAGCTTCGAGGCTTGCCGATAGCGGTGGGCTTCGACGGACCTCGTGGTGTGGTTTCCACAGCTAGCTATGAGGCTCGCAAGTTTGGTGTGCGCTCTGCCCAATCCATCGTTCAGGCAAAGCGACTCTGCCCCAATCTCATCATCGTGCCCAGTCGGCATGAGCATTACAAGGAGGTATCTCAGCAGATACACCGCATCTTCCAAGAATACACCGACCTCATAGAGCCTATCTCCATCGACGAGGCATTCCTTGATGTTACTCATAATAAGAAAGGTATGGAGCTGGCGGTAGATATCGCCAAGGAAATCAAACAGCGCATCCGACAGGAGACGCAGCTCACCGCTTCGGCAGGCATCAGCTACTGCAAGTTCCTAGCCAAGGTGGCATCGGATTATCGCAAGCCCGATGGCATCTGCACCATTCATCCCGACAAGGCGCTCGACTTCATCGCCCAGTTGCCCGTGGAGGATTTCTGGGGAGTGGGCAGGAAGACTTTGCAGAAGATGCACTTCATGGGCATCTTCAATGGCGCAGACCTCAGAAAGGTATCGGAGGATCATCTCGTAGAGATATTTGGCAAGGCTGGTCATATCTTCTATAATTTCGCAAGGGGCATCGACCCTCGCCCCGTGGTCACTTATCGGGAGCGCAAGTCGGTGGGCTGCGAGCAAACCTTCCTGGAAGACATCAGCCTGCCCTCTGCCGTCACCATCGAACTTTACCATACGGTCTTGGAGCTCCTGGAGCGCATAGCCAAGAGTGGTTTTGAGGGCAGAACCCTCACGCTGAAAGTGAAGTATGCAGACTTCACCCAGATTACCCGCAGCATCTCACAGGATAAGATCTTGAAGAAGAAGCAAGACATCCTGCCCCTAGCCAAGCGACTGATGAAGCAAGTGGAGTATTCCGCCATCCGCCCCATCCGCCTCATAGGGCTCAGTGTGAGCAATGCCACGAGCGAGGAGGCGAAGCGAGAGGACCGAGAAGGCAGCTCCCTGCAACCGGAGTACAGGGAACTGGAACTAGAGTTTAAAGAATGGTGATATAGGGATATCTGTATAACTTCCCGAAGTATATCTCACGCCAGCATCCTTTCTGAACTCTGCCATAACGGTATCATTTCAAGTTACTTTGTCATATTCTCCGGGATAACTGGCATGGCACCATTCTGGGTGCAAACATACGCACTTACCTCTACGGCTAACTTGTGAGCTTCCTTCACGCTCTTGCCCTTCAAGATGCTGGCACAGAAAGTTCCGGTGAAGCTATCACCAGCGCCTACGGTATCGGCTACCTCCACCTTAGGAGTCTCCTGGAAGGAGCTCTCACCAGGAGTGAATACATAACTGCCATTCACACCGCAAGTCAATACGAGCATATCGAGATTGTACTTACCCAGAATCAACCAGCACTTGTTCTCGATGTCCAAACCTGGATAGCCAAAGAGACGGCCGATGGTAATCAGCTCCTCATCATTGATCTTCAACACATTGCATCGCTTCAAGCTCTCCTGGATAATCTCCTTGGTATAGAAGTTCTGACGCAGATTGATGTCAAAAATCTTGAGGCAATCCTCTGGGGTATGGTCCAAGAAATCGTAGATGGTCTTGCGGCTCACCTCGCTGCGCTGAGCCAAAGAGCCCCAGCATACGGCACCCGCATTGGTAGCTATCTCTCGGATGTCGGTGGTGAAAGGAATGTTGTCCCAAGCCACCCCCTGCTTGATGTCGTAAGTAGGCACGCCCTCATCATCGAGCGTTACCTGCACAGTGCCAGTAGGATAATTCACCTTAGGCAACACATACTTGAGTTTCTTCTCATCGAGCAAGCGGAGAGCCTCATCGCCCAGCATATCATTGCCTATGGCACTGACGGCAACAGAGTGCAATCCATGCTGACCAGCGTGATAAGCAAAGTTGGCTGGTGCACCACCCAGTTGAGAACCTGAAGGGAGCACATCAAAGAGAATCTCTCCCAAACCTACACAATATTTCTGATTCAAATCTGTATTCATAATTGTATTACATTTTCACCTTATTAATATATGTAAAGAGATAAATCACTCCTACTGCCATCACCATCACGGCCCCCATCTGACCGATGGCATCGCTGGCAAATCCCATAATGAGAGGGAACACCGTTCCACCGAAGAGTCCCATGATCATCAATCCACTCACCTCATTCTTCTTCTCTGGCAGAGCGAGCAAAGCCTGTGAGAAGACGATGGAGAAGATGTTGGAGTTGCCGTAGCCCACCAAGGCAATGGCGATATAAAGCACCGTCTTGCTCTCGCCGAAGAACATGCCCACCATACTCAGTGCCATCATCACCACGCTGATGGTGAAGAAGAGTCGTGGCTTCATCAGGCGGAGGAAAGCCGAGCCCGTGAAGCATCCGATGGTACGGAAGATGAAATAGAGCGATGTGGCAAAAGCTGCCTCATTGAGCGTCCAGCCCAGTCGCTCCATCAAGATCTTAGGAGCAGTGGTATTGGTACCCACGTCGATGCCCACATGGCACATGATGCCGACGAAAGAGAGCAGCACGATAGGTTTGCCCAATAACTTGAGGCAATCCACGAATCCCGAAGCCTTGCCCTCTACCTTTTCCTCCTCGATAGGTGTAACGCCGAGGAAGAGTGTGGCAAGAATGCCTATCAGCATATAGATAGGGAAAAGCACTCGCCAGCCCAAACCAAAGGTTGGTATGCTAGCCACAGCACCCCACATGGCGATGTATGGAGCCATGAAAGAAGCGATGGCCTTCACAAACTGACCGAAAGTCAAAGTAGAGGCTAGGTTCTTGCCCTCGGTTACTGCCGATACCAATGGGTTGAGTGATGTCTGCATCAGCGCATTGCCGATGCCCAGAAGGGAGAATGACACCAGCATCACCCCAAAGCTCTCGCCGAAGATGGGCAGGAGAAGAGACACTACCGTCACGATGAGTGATAGCAAAACCGTCTTCTTTCTACCTATCTTATTCATCAGCATGCCCGTTGGCACTGAGAAGATGAGGAACCAGAAGAACACCAATGATGGAAACAGATTGGCTGTCGCATCATTCAGCTGGAGGTCTTCCTTCACGTAGTTGGAGGCAATACCCACCAAGTCTACGAATCCCATGGCGAAGAAACAGAGCATCACCGGGATGAGTGTTAGTTTTGTTGACTTGTTCATAATTGTAAACGTTTTGATTCTTTGTTTAGTATACGAATCCGTAACGATGACTACTTATTTTATGTTACAAAGCTAGCTTATGAACCTTTACATTCTTGAATTCTGCCTTGCCGCCCTTGCTGTAGAGCTTCACATTCTCGTATGGAGCCACAGGGAAGACGAGGTTGGTCATGGCGATGCGACCATTGTTGACAAAGAGTTCGATGGATGACTTGTCTACGAAGATGTCTACATGATAGGTCTGATTGCCATCGCAAAGGCTCAATGGTCCCCAGGTAGCAAGAGCGAAGTCGTTCTTATAATTAATGGAATTAACCATACGGGCTGGCTGTTTAGCCTGCAGCTCAAGCTGCTTATCCCAAGCCAACTCGATGTCGTGAGGCACTGCCTTCTTACCAAAGTCGGTGAGTCCACTCTCGGTACGGTCCATGATGACCTTGCCCTTCTTCATATCGAAGTAGATCATGGTGCGCTCACGCTTGTTGTTGGAAATCTCGATACCTGCGATGCCGTTGGCATCTGGAGTGATGTCTGCCTCTATCTCGAAAGCTCCCTCCATGTTGGCAGCGGCTCCCTTAAATGCCTTGGCTCCATCTACAGTCTCATCGCCGAGGTCATGAGTTACCTTTCTAAGGGCATAGGCCTCTGGAGCAACATTCTCTGAGATATAGTACTTGCCATCCTTCTCATAGAGTTTTAACTCTCTTGGCAATCCGTTGGCACCACGATTCTGCTTGAATGGAGTGAGGTTGGCATACTGCCAGTTGCTCATCCAGGTCATAGCCAATACTCGGTCGCCTGTATTAGAATAGGTAACGGTAGCATAGTGATCCTTACCCCAGTCGAGCCACTTCACATCGTTGCCATCAGGACAAGTGAAGTTCTTGCCATCAAAATCGCCTACGAAATACTCGGTAGCACTGCCACCAAACCAGCAACCTGGATTGATATTCATCGTCATCACCCACTTCATCTTCTTCTTATCACCATTTACAGGCAACTGGAAGAAGTCTGGGCACTCATACTGACATGGCTGCTGACCCAAGCCCTTACCAAAGGCACTCACGTAAGTCCATTTCTTGAGATTCTTTGACTTGTAGAAGCGGGTCTCTTTATCAGCAGAAACAATCATATACCAGCACTTTCCCTTCTCATACCAGAACACCTTAGGGTCACGGAAGTCCTTCAAGCCATCGAATGGAGTCAACACTGGGTTGCCCTCGTACTTGGTAAAGGTACGACCATTGTCATTGCTATAAGCGATGCACTGCACCTCATCATGGTTTACACTACTGTTGTTGGTATAGATGGCGATGATGGCATTCTTGCCGAAACCTGCCGTATTCTTCTTATCCACAACCGAACTACCAGAGAAGATATGACCTACAGGGTCGCGGGCGATGGCTGGATCGAGGTGTTCCCAGTGAACCAGGTCCTTGCTTACGGCATGTCCCCAGTGCATATTGCCCCACTTGCTTCCGTATGGGTTATACTGGAAATAGAGATGATACTCACCATCCTTATATACCATACCATTAGGGTCGTTCATCCAACCATAGAGAGGGGTGAAGTGATAACTTGGACGATACTCATCATTATTGGTGGTATCAAAGGTATCGCTGAGTTTCATCAGGTTGAGAGCCAAGGCATCCTTCTTTAATCCGAGAATCTTCACAGTAGCAGTCTTGCCATCGGTAGCCTTGCCAGCCGCATTCTTCTTCAGATTGAATGGTACGTAATAGTCAGCTCCATTCTGAGCCAAGCGCACGTCCATCCAGGTATCATCTGCATTGCCTGTGGAGAGGATTACCTGAGCCTCATCCTTCTCCTCCTGAACTGGCAGGAGGAGATATTTGGTAGGGTTCTCTACATTGATGATGGTGGTATCACCCTTGTGAGTGAAGTTCATCTTCTGTGCAAATGCTGATGTTGTGGTAGCTGATGCCATCATCATGAGGCAAGCAGCATTCAATATATAATTCATTTTCATTGTTGTTATGCTTGTTAAGTTGTTTTATACTATGAACGATGTTTGTTTGATTTTCTTGTGTTTGAAGATAGGAAGCGATTAGAATTTCAAAGAAGCATTGAATTCTACGGTGAATGGACGCAGGTAGCTACCAGTCATAATCTGGTTCTTGATGCCCTTGGCCTCATCCTTGGTAATCAGCTCGGCACCTGCGATACTACCCTTGGCACCTGTCTGGTTAAGGAAGTTAACTACTGTGCAACCGAGGGCAAGGCGCTTGTTTACCTGCCAGTTCAAACCACCAAAAGTCTCCCAGTGACCATTGAAGTAATATGCCTCGTTGATGTTGGCATAGGTCTTACTGAAGTAACGGAAGCTGGTCCAGAGCTTGATGTCCTTGGTAATCATGTAACTTGGGTCCAACTCGATGAGAATCTGAGGAATCTCTGCTACGATATTGCCTGTGGCATTGATGTTGCCAACATAGCCATCGCTGAAGGTGATGCTGGTTTCATACTTCTTGTAAGTTGGCTTCTGATAAGTGAAGAGGAAGTGGAAATCGAATCCCTTGAAAGGATGAGCCACAGCATCGGTTGTCCAACCCCATGTCTGGATATCGTAAGTCATTGGCGCAGCCTTGATCTCCCTGCCATGCTGCAGGTTCAGAGTTGAGTTGTTGTTGGTCTTTGAGATGTAAGAGAACAACGATGTCAAACTCAGCCAAGAGTTGTTGTAGTAGATACCTGCACGACCGAGTGGCACAGAAATCTTACCTGTATTTGGCAATGTAGCTGGAGCAAAAGCCTCGAACTTAGGATGCTGCACAATGTAAGTGAAATCGCCCGTGAAGCCGAAGTTATCAGTCAACTTATAGGTTGCGGCTACAGAGAAATCGTAGTTCAACCAGTTGTAACTCAAGTCTGCCGGAGCAATCTTAGTAGTCTTATCTGGTGTCGTAGCACCGAGATAATAATCGGCAAAACGACCTACGAAATCACCGTTTGCATTCTTCACTGCTGCATTTTCACCCTTCAGCTTCAGCCACTCAAAACGTGCACCATAGTAGAGGTTCAACTTATTGGTCACGTCCCAATCGTGGGTGAAGTAGAGAGCCAGTTTGTTTTCGCTTCCCTTGTAATACTCAGAGGCGTTCTTGTTGAAATCGTAGAAATAGCTGTTGCGCTGTTTGGCATCCCAGACACGCAACGCATAACTGCCATCAGATGGCACGCTCTGGTCGTACATTGTGGTGTTAGAAGCGTAGTCGATATGGTAATACCACTCGTTTAAGCCGAGACGGAAGGTAGAAGTCTTAAACTTCTTGCTCAACTCGGTAGTGAAGAGCACCTCGTCGATGGTTCCGGCATTGAGGCAAGACATACGAGTCTGTACATACTGACCATCGTAAGCCTTGGTCTGTCCGTCGATGTCACGATACATATAATTATATACGCCCTGGTTGGCTGTGCTCTTGAGGTCGATGATAGACATAGGAGTCTGGTAAACCATCGCACCACGGGAATGATCATACTTGAGGGCAGCCTTCCAAGCCAAACCATTATCCCACTTATAGTTGTTCATCAATGACACTTCGCTCATCTTGTTTAAGCAAGCATCATAGAGAGTGGTCTGCTTCAACTCGCCCGTTTTCATATCACGATAAGTCATCGTGTTGTCGATAGGCAGGTAAGAAGTAGTACCGAGTTTGAAGTCGCCAAACTCCTTCACGCTACCATCGCCCACATAGATGAAAGGTGCGCTTTGGGTGGCATAGTTATATACATTGTGGCTGTTGGCATACTTATACATAGCGGTAAACTCGCCACGGTTGCCATTATATCTCTTGGTGATAAGTGCCTTGTAGATTTGAGTGCGATCCTGATAAGGAGTAGATTTAATCTTGAAGGTACCTGGGTCGAAGTCCTGATACATATTAAAGCTATAATACCAGTCCTTGCCGAAGTCACCATTCATATTGAGTGAGAATTCCTGCAATCCGAAGTGATTGCTCTTGTAGTTGAGCGTACCATTAAATCCCTTCTGCCCCACCTGGGTGAAAGAGTTAACGGCATATCCTATATTACCCGTAGTGATGGCTGTCTCTGCTATCTTCAGGAGTCCCTGATGGCTCAAGCTGGCATCGCCACGCCATACGGTGTTCACAGAGTGAGGATTGGTAGCGTAAGTAACAGGCATACCATTCTCCAAGACATTGACGTCGGCAGATGGCAAACCAATCTGTATCTCACGAGGACCGTTAGCGCTAGCTGCATTGAGCATCACGTTGCGGTTGCCTTCCTCTTTAGAATTAGACTTTTCGTCTTGAGCGAAAGCTGCTGAAACTGGAACCAATGAAAGTGCAAGCATCATGGCGGCGGTCTTTCCATTAAATAAGTTGTTCATAACTTTTATGGTTTAAATTTTGTTAGCGTTATTGTTTTGATTTCTGCCGCAAAATTATATAAAGGTCTGAACATCAAGTATAAAATATCTTTCACAAGATACAAAAATTCGTTCATTGTAACATATTTGTTAGCCAATGAACGAATATTTCAAATAAAAGTTGTACCTTTGCACCTATGATTGTTACGATAGAATGGATGGAAGAGTGGTTTAAACGTTTCGACCACGACTACTTCGGCGGCAAGCTGCCCGTTCCGGAGCTGGGGCTGACTCGTGCCAAGACCCGACTGGGGCAACTTTCCTTTAAGCGTGCCACCCGATGGGGGCGCACCAAGCTCTATGACTTCAAGCTCTCCATGTCCACCTATTATGATATGACCGACAAGCAGGCGAAGAGCGTGTTGCTGCATGAGATGATACACTACATCATCGGCTATACGGGGCTGAAGGACACCTCATCTCATGGCATCGTGTTCCGTGGCATGATGGACAATCTGAACCGCAAATACGGTTGGGACATCCGCGTGATGACATCCACAAAGGGCTGGAAAGTGAGCGAGCAGGTGCAGGAGAAAAAGAAAGCCAAGGGACCACAAACCTATCTGATGCTAGCCATCGAGATGAAGGAGGGCAAGCACTATCTTTCACGCGTGAACCCTAGCTTTGCCCGAAACATCGAGAGCAAGCTTCGCATGGTAAGGGAGATCAACTCCCATCAGTGGTACACCACCCAGGAACCTTACTTCGAGGATTATCCCCAAGTAAGAAGCTTGAGGGGCAGAAGAATCTCGAAGGCTGACTTTCAGAAACTGCTAAATGTTCTGACACCAGTAGAAGGATAAAATGAGGCATTAGCTCTTTACGCACATGAAAATATTTTTTTAAAAAGAATTGCCATATTGCCATATATTGATATAACAATCTATAATACTGATACTTACATATATGGCAATACTTTTTCAATTGTTATAATTTGCCATATATTGCCATAAAATTGGGCAAAAACGTAGAACATTTATATAAAACAGAGTAGAATATCGAGAAAATTAACTATTTTTTAGAACAAAAACCAGCCATTTTCTCATCAGAAATCGCTCGTTTTCTCTCTTTTCATCTAAAAAAATACTACGATGTGCTCAAAATTACATCCTCGTAGTTGTTGGAACTGCATCCTCGATGTGGTGGCAAGGACATCCTCGATGTAGTAAGAACGACATCCTCGTAGTAGCCGGAACGATATCGAGGATAAAAAATCCATTCATCCCCATATAGGAAAAAGACCTCCTTTGCGGTTGGCGTTAGCCTCAATTGCGGTCGAGAGAAGGCTCTTTTGCGGCTGAGAAGAGCCTCTTTCCAACCGCAAAAGGAACTCTTTCCAACCGCAAAAGAGCCTCTTCTCAACCGCAAAACTACACTTTTCCTATAAAATCGGGTGTCCAAAACTACACTTTTCCGAAAAATGCCTAGGAATTGACATCGCCAGGGAGGATGCCATATTCGTCTTTGAAGCACTTGGTGAAATAGGATGGAGCGGAGAAACCGACCTCGTAGGCTACCTCGGAAATGCTCATGCTGCGAGATTCCAAGAGACGATGAGCCTTTGCCAAACGAGCTTTGCGAAGAAGATCTACTACTGATGAACCCGTCATCGCCTTTACCTTGCGATATAACTGCACTCGGCTCAAGCCTATCTGCTTGCCTATCTCCTCCACGCCAAAATCGCTATCGCCCAGATTTTTCAGGATGATAGATTGCAACTGCTTGATAAACTGCTTGTCCCTGTCATCAAGATGCGACTCCTCAATCTCCTTATCGGCAGAAGGAGAGAATTGATAGACATTCTTCAGCAATTTGCGTTGCTTCAAGAGATTCTCAATGCGAGCCAAGAGCACCTTGCTATGGAAGGGCTTGGTGATGTAAGAATCGGCTCCATGCTCATACCCCTCGGCACGCTGCTCCTCCAAGTTCTTCGCCGTAAGCATGATGACAGGGATATGAGAGGTGGCAGTATGAGTCTTCAATTGCTCGGTAAACTCCAAGCCATCCATCACTGGCATCATCACATCACAGATAACCAAGTCGGGCACTTCCTTCTTAGCCAACTCCAAGCCCTCCTTGCCATCGGATGCTTCCAATACGAAATAGTCTTCTTGCAAGAGGGTACGCTCATACTGGCGAATGTCATTATTATCATCTATTATTAATAAGGTAGGCTTGTTGACCTGGTCCGTTATCACCTGTTGGAGTTTTCCACTATGTTTATTTCCATCGTCTATATATTGCAATACGCTCTCATTTATTACATTTTTACCATCTGACGATGAGATACTTATAGAGTTTTCCACATTTTCCGCATCATCGTGGATAACTTCTCCACCAGCCTCCTGCTGACGAGGAAGAAGTACGATGAAGTCGGAACCCTTGCCCACTTCACTCTCCACCCGGGCTGAGCCATGATGCAAATCCACAAATGATTTGACCAGAGCAAGTCCAATGCCCGTACCACTGGCTGCCCCCTTAGCTTGGAAGAATCGCTCGAACACCTTCTGTGCCTCCTCCTTGGCAATGCCTTTACCAGTGTCACGTACATCTATTCGAAGGAATTTATCTGCCGATGCAGATTGCGAAGCTGAAGCATCAGAAGCAGCCACATCGCATAGAGACACATAGATATCTCCACCCGAAGGGGTATACTTCAGGGCATTACTCAAGAGATTGAACACGATGCGAGCCAACTTCTCCTTGTCAGCTACCATCTCATGAGAGCCAGAGAAACCCTCCACATCCAGATGAAGCTGGATATGCTTGCGCTCTGCGGTAAGTTGGAAATCGCCCACCCACAGGGTCAGGGCTTTCACGATGTCGAAGCGATAGAGCTTGAGTTCCATCTTGCCATTCTGTATCTTACGGAAATCGAGGATGCTGCCCACCAACTGTTGCAAGGCAATGGCATTGCGCTGCACCATCTTGAGCAGTTCGCGGCTCTTACCCTTGATCTTCGTATCCTCCAAGAGCATCTCCACCGGGTCGGCTATCAGCGTCAATGGCGTGCGCAACTCATGGCAGATATTGGTAAAGAACACCAAGCGAGAATGGGTCAGCTCCATCACCTCCTCATTCAGTCGCTTCAACTCCTCATTGAGTCGTACTTTTATCACATAGCCACGGAACACCAATGCCGAAGCTATGATGACCACCATGAGGAAAACCACCAAGATGATGAGCAACACTCGCTGCGAATGATACTCCGTGAGATACTGGTCCACACGTTCATGGAGCATAGACAGATTTGCCTTCTGTCGCTCAGCATCTTGCTCCTGCATCAAGGTAAGCAAGGCATTTTCCTTGGTAATAATGGAAGTATGCAAGTAATTGTCCTTATGATACGGCTGATGGCGTAAGATTTTCATAGCCAAAGCGATAACCTCGTCTCCCTTGGTAGGATAAAGGCAAGAGGCATCCAGCACTCCATCACGTACCATATCCAATCCTCCCCCTTCATTAGCCATGGCATCCACACCCGTAAACTTATAGATCCGAGAAGGCGCAACCACACGAGCCACCTTGACGGCACCAGCCGCCATACGGTCATTATGCGAGAAGACATAGTCGAAATCCTGCACTTTATTTAAGACACGGCGCATGGCTTTCTCTCCACTTTCTTGTTTCCAATCGCCCGATTCTGAGGCTACCACCTGAATACCAGGATAATCCTTGAGCGCGGCCACAAATCCACGGTGACGGTCGATGGCGGGTGAAGATCCATCCAGACCTCTGATTTCCACCACTCTACCCCTGCCATGAAGACGCTGGGCTATAAAGGTGCCCATCAACTTGCCTATGGAAAAGTTATCGCAACCGATAAATGCCGTATAGTTCTGGGAACTACTCTTACGGTCGAAGAGTATCACTGGAATACCTTTTTCGTGAGCACGATTGATGGCTGACGATATGGTATTCAGCTGGTTAGGAGATACAATGAGAAGATTCACGCCCTCATCTATAAACTGATTGATTTGCTGAATCTGCTTCTTACTATCGTCATTGGAAGATGCCAAGCGCACGGAGAGTGAGTCGTTGAGATACTCTCCCATCTTCAACTCAGCATTCAGTTTATCGCGCCAAATATCATCGGAGCATTGCGACACACCTATCACATACTTGCGAGCATTGTTGCTGGAACAGCCCACAAGCATAATCACCAATAGAGAGATAACTATCGAATGAAAAAAAACTATCTTCTTCATCTAAACAATGCCATTAAACATAGGTTATTAAAATACGCTACAAATTTAATCATTTTGGAGTAATCCGCCAAAGGTTTTGAAGTTTTTAACCTATAATATTGTGCACAAGATGAACAAAGGCTAGTCTTCCGTACATTTTATCCACCAAAGTTATCAAATTATAACGCACTGAAAAACAGAACAAACAAATAGTTATCCACAGTTATCAACACTGCGATGGAAAACGTTATCAACAAAAATGTGGAAAAATGTAGGAAAGTATAAAGCATAAAAAAGACATCAACTAAAAAATTGATGTCTTTTTTAAGTAGCGGGGGTGGGACCCGAACCCACGACCTCCGGATTATGAATCCGACGCTCTAACCAGCTGAGCTATCCCGCCATCATTTTCAGCAAGTGATTTCTCATTTGCGGGTGCAAAGGTACAACAAATATTTGAATTGAACAAATTTTTCCAAAGAAATTTTCAAAAAAAGTTTCATTTTGCTTGTTTAACACTCTCTCCGCACCCCTTTTCACCTATAATATATATAAAAAATACGAAAAATGAAGGGTTTCTAATTTTTTTGTGTTACCTTTGCACGCAGAATTCGTTGCCCCCACAAAGACAACTATGCAGAAGGGGCATCAAACGACAAGACAAGAAATGCTTAGAATTAAGAAATTAGACATATTTATAGCCAAGCAGTTTGGACTCCTCTTCCTGGGAACTTTCTTCATCTGCCAGTTCGTGCTGATGATGCAGTTCCTGTGGAGATATATCGATGAGCTCATCGGAAAAGGACTCACCATGGATGTAATGGCGCAATTCTTCTGGTACATGGGTCTCATGCTCGTGCCCCAGGCATTGCCGCTAGCCATCCTGCTCTCCTCGCTCATGACCTTCGGTAACCTGGGCGAGAGTTCAGAGCTCACAGCCATCAAGGCAGCGGGCATCTCGCTGATGCAGGCATTCCGATCTCTCATCGTGATTACGCTCATCATCACCTGCGGTTCCTTCTATTTCCAGAACAACGTGGGACCAGACTCCAACATGAAGATAGCCCAGTTGCTCATCTCCATGAAGCAGAAGAGTCCGGAGCTAGAAATCCCAGAGGGAATCTTCTATGATGGAATCCCTAACTGCAATCTCTACGTGCAGAAAAAAGACTTGAAGACGGGCAAGCTATACGGTATCATGATTTATCGCATGACCAATAGCTACGAGGACGCAGCCATCATCCTAGCCGACTCGGGTATGCTGCAGAGCACTGCCGAGAAAAAGCACCTCGTGCTGAGCCTGTGGAGCGGAGAATGGTTTGAGAACATGCAGAGCAGCGAGCTAGCCAACAGTGCCGCCGTGCCATACAGAAGAGAGACCTTCGTATCCAAGAAGATTATCCTGGACTTCGATGGAGGTTTCAACCTCACCGATGCTTCCTCGCTCTCTAATAACGCAAAGGCTAAGAGTTTGGAGAAGATCAAGCACGACATCGACTCCATCAACCATACCTACGACTCCATCGGAAGAAGCTATCTGGCAGAAGCCAACAGCAGGTTCTACAACATGGGGCTAGTGAAGAAAGAAGATTCCACCAAGGCTATAGCACAAGGCGAGAAACTCAACTTCGACACCTTATATAATAAGTTGCCGAGCGACCAGAAACTGCGAGTGGCTAACGATGCCCTATCGACCATCCAGCAGGAGACAGCCGATCTCGACTTCAAGGCGATGCTAACGAGCGATGCCGACTATATGATCAGAACCCACACGATAGAGGCCATCAACAAGTTTGTGCTCGCCCTATCCTGTCTGATATTCTTCTTTATCGGAGCGCCACTAGGTGCCATCATCCGAAAAGGAGGTTTGGGTATACCGGTCATCATATCCGTATTGGTATTTATCACTTTCTTTATCCTGGACAACACAGGATTCAGAATGGCACGTAACGGAATGTGGGCAATATGGTTTGGCAAGGGTCTTGCCACTGCCGTACTCGCCCCAGTGGCAGTCTTCGTAACCTACAAGGCTACCAACGACTCGGCAGTATTCAACATGGACGCCTATAAGGAATTCTTCCGCAAGCTGCTCGGACTGCGCACCAAGCGCCACATCTTCAGTAAGGAGGTTATCATCACCGACCCTTCTTACCAACAAGACGCAGAAAAGCTGGAGCAAATCACGGAAGACATTACTATATATAATAAGGTACACAAGCTGGTAAGACTACCAAACTTCATCAATGTGTTCTTCAAGTATCAACCCGATCACGAGATAGAGCGCATCAATGAAGAGCTAGAAAACGTCATCGAGGACTTGGGCAACACCAAGGACAAGATAATCCTGCACGAGTTGAACCGCTACCCTGTGCTCTCGGTCAAGGCACATACCCGACCATTCGAGCGCAAATGGCTCAATATCGTAGCAGCCATCCTGGTACCTGTGGGCATCACGCTCTATCTGAGAATGTGGCGATTCCGCCTCCGACTCTTCCACGACCTGAAGGTGGTAAAGCAAACCAACACCAACATCGTGAACAGAATCAAGGAGCGCCAAGGCAGCAAATAAGAATATATGTAACTAACAAAATAAGTATCAAACTAAAAAATGGCAGATTTCAAACTAAATAGCATCGAAGATGCAGTAAAAGATTTCGCAGAAGGAAAGTTTGTCATCGTTGTAGACGACGAAGACCGCGAAAACGAAGGCGACCTCATCATCGCCGCAGAGAAAATAGACGCAGAGAAGGTTAACTTCATGCTCAAGAATGCCAGAGGAGTGCTCTGCGCACCTATCACACTGAGCAGATGCGATGAGCTGGACTTGCCTCATCAGGTATCAGAGAACACCTCTGTACTGGGCACTCCATTTACCATCACCGTGGACAAGTTGGAAGGTTGCACTACTGGCGTATCAGCCCACGACCGTGCCGAGACCATCAAGGCACTGGCAGATCCTAGCTCTACCCCACAGACATTCGGACGTCCTGGTCACATCAACCCACTCTACGCTCAGGATAATGGTGTACTGAGAAGAAGCGGACACACCGAGGCAGCCATCGACCTCTGCAAGTTGGCTGGTCTCTATCCAGCAGGAGCCCTCATGGAAATCATGAACGAAGATGGCACCATGGCTCGTCTGCCACAGCTCATGGAGATGGCAAAGGAATGGAACATCAAGGTCATCTCTATCAAAGACATGATAGAATATCGCCTGAAAAAGGAATCGCTCATCGAGGTAGGCGAAGAGGTAGACATGCCAACAGAATGGGGACATTTCCGTCTCATCCCTTTCCGCCAGTCAAGCAATGGACTGGAGCACATGGCCCTCATCAAGGGCGAATGGAAGGAAGACGAGCCTATCTTGGTTCGCGTTCACTCATCATGCGCCACAGGCGACATTCTGGGAAGCAAGCGTTGTGACTGCGGACAGCAGTTGCACAAGGCCATGCAGATGATAGACCAGGCAGGCAAGGGCGTAGTAGTATACATGCAGCAGGAAGGAAGAGGCATCGGTCTGATGAACAAGATAGCAGCCTACAAGCTCCAGGAAGAAGGATACGACACCGTTGACGCCAACGTACACCTGGGATTCAAGCCAGATGAGCGTGACTACGGTTGCGGTGCGCAGATGCTTCGCCACCTTGGAGTACACAAGATGCGCCTACTCACCAACAACCCAGTGAAGCGTGTAGGACTCGAGGCATACGGACTGGAAATCGTAGAGAACGTACCTATCGAGGTAGAGCCTAACAAGTACAACGAGCGCTATCTCAAGACCAAAAGAGACCGCATGGGGCACACTCTACACCTCGGATAATGTAAATTTTGTTATTATTTCAAGTCAAAAGGCGAAATAATGAGCAATTTTCTTCCGAAAAAGAAATAAATTGATTAATTTTGCACACGACAAATAAATATTAGAATCGAATTATGGCACAATTATCTGATCGTCTTAACAGATTGGCACCATCAGCAACGCTGGCGATGTCACAAAAGAGTAGTGAAATGAAAGCTCAGGGTATTGATGTAATCAACATGAGCGTAGGTGAACCAGACTTCAACACTCCTGACAATATCAAGGAGGCAGCCAAGAAGGCTATCGACGAGAACTATTCTCGCTATTCACCAGTTCCGGGTTATCCTGACTTGCGTAAGGCAATTGTTGCCAAATTGAAGAAAGAGAACGGTCTTGACTACACCATCAACGAGGTCATCGTAGGTACAGGTGGAAAGCAATGCGTATGCAATGCAGTTTTGGCACTCGTCAACCCTGGAGATGAAGTCATCATCCCTGCACCATACTGGGTAAGCTATCCACAGATGGTAAAGTTGGCAGGTGGTACACCGGTCATTGTGAACGCAGGTTTCGAACAGGACTTCAAGATGACAGCAGAGCAATTGGAGAATGCTATCACCGAGAAGACCAAGATGCTTATCTTCAACTCACCAAGCAACCCTACAGGTAGCGTATATAGCGAGGAAGAGTTGGCAGCATTAGCTAATGTTCTCAGAAAGCATCCAGAAGTATTTGTTCTGGCAGATGAGATTTACGAGCACATCAACTATATCGGCAAGCACCACAGCCTGGCACAGCAGCCTGACATGAAGGAGCAAGTCATCATCGCCAATGGTGTATCCAAGGCATACGCCATGACAGGATGGAGAATCGGTTTCTTGGCAGGTCCAGAGTGGATTATCAAGGGATGCAACAAATTGCAGGGACAGTACACCAGCGGTACATGCTCAGTAAGCCAGAAGGCAGCAGAGGCAGCATACACACTCGACCAGGGCGCAGTGGAGACCATGCGCCAAGCATTCGAGCGTCGTCGCGACTTGATCGTGAAGCTCGCCAAGGAAGTACCAGGCTTGGAGGTCAACGTACCACAAGGAGCCTTCTATCTCTTCCCTAAGTGCAACAGCTACTTTGGCAAGAGCAA
This sequence comes from Candidatus Segatella intestinihominis, assembly GCA_900548535.1. Lineage (GTDB taxonomy): Bacteria > Bacteroidota > Bacteroidia > Bacteroidales > Bacteroidaceae > Prevotella > Prevotella intestinihominis. The sequence goes on from URLG01000037.1 coordinate 25,240, forward strand.
TGGCACTATCACCATCAACAACTCTACCGACTTCGCCATGTATCTCTTGGAGGAGGCACACGTGGCAACCGTAGGAGGTGATGCTTTTGGTGATCCAGACTGCTTCCGCATGAGTTACGCCACTAGCGATGAAAACATCGTGGAGGCCATTCGCCGCATCAAGGAAGCCTTGGGCAAACTGAAATAAAACTTGCACCATAAACTCAAAAAACGGGGCAAAAAAGTAGGTAAAAGGCGAGATATTGGTTTAATTTATGCCAATATCTCGTTAAAACTTCTTAATTAGGGTGATACTTACCTATTATTTATTATCTTTGCCAAAGGAAATGAAAGATAACCTGTCTGTGTATATTGACGACACTAACAGCGAAGTCCTACCAAACAATTAACAAACAAGTATATTAATAATTAATTAACTAATAATTTAAAAAAAAGTAAAATTATGGCAACTACAAAACAAGCAGCC
>URLG01000038.1 GCA_900548535.1 Candidatus Segatella intestinihominis
GCTACCTTTTTGACCTCTGTGTCATCTTATGAGGGCGGTTGCGGATTTGAGGAATTTTAGAAAATCAAAACTTTATTCAAAAAAAACTGGTACGGCTAACCCGCTGATAAATAGTGGGGACGCTGTATTGGTGGTTTACCGATTATCACAGATTTCTTTTGATTTTCTTGGTGGTTTCGAGTCAAATAATGCAATTAAATGAATTGTTGGAGAAGGATGAGATGCTTCGTAAGGTCATTAAGGGCATGCTGGAAAACGGTATGTCGCTTGATGCTATTGCTGAAATGTTGAATAAAACTGTGGATGAAGTAAAACAAATAGAGGGCTAAACTTCGTATTCTTGTCTCAATATTCGGAAACTTTTACTAAAAAATCAAAGATTCATGCATTTTCTTTGGCGGTTACGAAAAAAAAAGGTATATTTGCAATTCAATAAAGGATTATAAATATGGCTAGACTGATTATAAGAAATATTGGACCTATAAAGGATGTGGACATAGAACTGAATAAAGTCAATGTCTTCATCGGGGAGCAAAGTAGTGGAAAGAGTACAATCGCTAAGATTATAAGCTTCTGCTCATGGCTGGAAAAAACTGTAAATAAGGACGATGTGTTCTTTGGTAAGGGTAAAGAGGCATATTGCCGTTTACAGACTTATCATCATATTCAGTCATATTTTCGCGAGGATTCTGTTATATGCTATCTTGGCGAGAACCTCGCTTATGCCTTTAATTGGCCAGCCGAAGAGCAGATTCCTTATCCTGGATGGGAAATCTTTAATAGCGAGCATTTCTCTGAAAAGGAAGTGTTCTTGTTTCCTGCTTCTAAGGTGGTTAATCCTAAGGTTATCTATATTCCTGCTGAACGTAATTTCGTTTCTGTGGTTCCTAATCTGCAAAAGTATGCCGAGAATGATGATAACTTGATGGAGTTCCTGTTAAGTTGGCAGGAAGCAAGGAAAAAGTATTCTGCTTCTCATAAACTCGCTCTTCTCAATTTAGGCATGGACTTCTACTCTCAAGATGGTGTCTCTAATATGGTGTCTCTTCCACAAGGTGGGGTGGTTGCCTTGGAGGCTGCATCAAGTGGATTGCAGAGTATCGTTCCTTTGCTCACTCTGATAGACTGGTTGGCGAAGGGCATCTATCAGGAGAATAAACCTTATTCTTTCGAGGAAATCGAGAAAATCAGACATTTGCTTGATGAGGTAGGAAAGGATTTGTCTCTTAGCGACAATGATAGCTTGAAGGAACGGTTGGCTGGTATTGTGAGTGGTAAGATTTATACGCATACGCAGTTTGTTATAGAAGAGCCGGAACAGAATTTGTTCCCTACAACCCAGCGTGATTTGGTGTATTACTTGCTGAAGGCCATCAATCATGGAAGAAAACATCGCTTGGTGGTTACTACTCATAGTCCTTATATTCTTCATGCTTTCAACAATAGCATGATATTAGGACAGGTACAGACCGAGTTGCCTGAAGAACTTAAAGAGGAGTTGGATTGCAAGGATGCTGCAATTTTGCCAGAGTTTGTGAGCGTTTGGCAGATTTCTGATGGCAGTCTTGTTGATATTAAGGATGGTAGGACGAATACAATTGGTAAGCATTATTTCAATGATGTGATGAATGACATATTGGATGATTATTATCTGATGTTGCCATATATTAAAATTGCAAAATCATGATAAAGAAGCTGTTGGATGTGTTGCCCGAACACAAGTATTACCTTGAAACACTTCAGGGTAAGGTGCTCTATGTAGCAGATTGGAAGGATGAAAATAATGGTGGCATTTCTTTTACCGATTATGAAGTGGAAAGAGCTGCTGTAAGGTTGTTGAATCCTAATATGCTTTCTGTATGCTGTGATAAGTTCCCGGAAAATGCTTTGCCAATTAAGAAAGGGTGCTTTTCACAGCAATGTGAGTGTGTCTTGTGTCCTAATGAAGAAGCTTTTGTTGTTGATAATTGGGTGTTGTTTATAGAAACAAAGTATGCTAAAGATGAAACAAGGGCTCGCGATGAAAGGAATAACTATCCACAAAAAATGGTTAGTCAGATAGAGGCTACTGTAGAATATTTCAGAAAGAAAGGAATTTTGGAAGAAAATAAAGTTGTGTATGCAATAGTTTCTTTTCCAATGCTGGATAATTATAATGCTTGGTTTGATCAAAATTTAATTCATGAAGCATTGGCAAAACATCAAATAATTGTAAGAGCGACAAATCAGACCAAAATATTGAATAAACAGGTTATTCTACTTTAGAAGGAGCCTTTATATTTCCATGGTAAATTTATTGTAAGCCATCGGTTAACCCCGCAACTGTTCCCTTGACCGCAAATATTGAAAGATACCTGCACTAGGCTACAAAATAATATATAACTTGATAATATGGCACAAGAAATAATTCCTGATAAGCAAAGTGTACTTACTTGCTTGAAACAGAAAGTGTATTACGTTGATTTCTATCAGCGTGAGTATGTTTGGACCAAGAATACTGTGGAGGTTCTCTTGAATGATATCTTCTACGCCTTCGAAATCTCGTATAAAGAGCATAGGGATGAGGAAATGTCACAAGAGGTGTTGGAAAAGTATAACTGGTATTATCTCAATGTCTTTATCACCAATAAAGTGGATGGGAAGGTGTTTATCGTTGATGGTCAACAGCGCCTTTCTACGCTTACTTTGATTGCTACGAAGCTTTATCATATTACAAATAATGATAATCTCAAAGATATCCTCCGTGATTGCATCTTTGCGAAGGATCAGTTTAAAGGCAATGTATTTTGTATCGATAATGACAAAAGAAAAAATGTGATGCAATGTATACTTGATGGTTCTGAATATCAGGATACTTATAAAAACAAGACAGAAGAGACTATCATCGAGAGATATGAGGATATCAGCAAGTTTATCGATGACAAACGCTTGGATGATGTTGAATTGACTGCTTTCATCTATTACTTTCTCAACAGATTGGTTCTCGTAGAACTGTCTATCCAGAAGGATGATACGCCTATGGTCTTTGAGGTAATCAATGACCGTGGTGAGGCTTTGAAGCCTTTTGAAATTCTGAAGGGAAAGATGATTGGACTCCTTTCGAAAAGTGATACCACCAAGTATTCTGAAAAGTGGGATGTTGCACTGAATAGAATCAGCGGAAGAGAGGATAACTTCTTTGCTGATTATTTGAAGTCGCAGTTTGTGTTCAAGAAGAATGCCTCTTTGGAAAAGCAGATTATCAACTCCTACCACCGATATATCTTCGATTATAATGATATTGCTGATAAGCTTTCTTTCAGAAGAGCTGACAAGAAACATCATGAGAACATTAAACTGTTTATCAACAATGAGTTGGATTACTATACTTCTCTGTATGCTAAGATCTTGACTTGTGGTGATGATTTTGTGCAGTATAATCTGAATATCAATGATATCTCTGGTATTTATCAGCAGATTATGGCTGCCTGCGATGTCAATGATGAGCTAACGGACGAGAAGATTCATGCGATTGCTAAAGAGGCGGATAGGCTCTGGGTGCTCTTTGTTCTGAATGGTATTTACGATAGCAACGATTTTCAGGATGTTTCTTATCGCTTAAATGGGAAACTGAAAGGCCTGGATATGGCTTCCTACCGTGAGGTGTATGACGGAATCATCATGCAGAGTATCCGAGAGAAACGTAATGTTTCAGGAGAAGTTTCTTTGTTGGATTTCAATAGCTTCCTAAGGAAAAACTATACGAATACGAACCGCCGATTCCTGCGTTATCTGTTCTCGAGGGTTGAGAAGTTTATCTGTGAGCATACGAATCAGAATATGCAGAATGATATCTACTATATCTCTACTAAAACCGGTAATAAGACGGGATACCATATTGAGCATATTCTCTCTGAAAATGAAAAGAACAGGGGGTATTTTAAGGATGCTGAGGAATTTGAAGATCAACGCAACCTGTTAGGTGGCTTGCTCTTGCTGAAGGGGTTAGATAATATCTCTTCTGGTAATGAAGAGTATTCGGACAAACTGAAAACTTATAGCAATGGTTTGGTATGGGGGCATTCGCTTTGCGAAGATTACTATCATGCCAACAAGGATTTTGATAAGTTTAATAAGGAGTTATCTGATAAGTGTGATGTTGGATTCAAGGCTTATCGTGTATTTGATCAAAATGCATTGAGGGAGCGAAGTAGATTGCTGTATGAAATCGTGAAAGTAATATGGGAAGTTTCGTGATTTTTAGATTTTCTATGTTCCTCTTACAAGGAGAGCTTCATCCTCTTATTCAAGCCTTTTAAGAGTTTAAGTGGAGCTTTGGGGAAGCTCTGGAAGACTTCATGCCACTGTCTTGGATGAAGACAATCAGCCGTACTTGATGTTGATTGAACTTCAAAAGATATGGCTGCCAACTGAGACTTTGCGCTTTCGCCGTTATCTTGCATTGTAATATAATAACGAGGAGAATATGTTGAAGGAAGAGCATGAGAAGTATGCTATTCCTGATCCTTTTGTAGAGAGTTAGCAGCATGATAGCATCATTGTGCAGATTCCTTTGTTGCATGGAAGGGTTAACAAACGCTTGGAGAAGGTTCTTTGCTTGTTTGATCAAACGAATGTTGCGGACAACATAAAGGTGATTAAGGGCATGCAGGAAAATGGTATGTTGCTTGATGCTATTGTTGAAATGTTGAATAAAACTGTGGATGAAGTAAGGCAAATAGAGGGCTAAATATCTTGTCGTCAGCAGTCTTTATGGTCAGATTACCAAGAGGATATGAAGGGTTACTTTTACTATACAATGTCAAGGATTGTAAAGAGCTGATTTTGCGCTAATTTGCTGGTAACTTGCAGATTTCTTGTGATTTTCTTGGTGGTTTCAAGAAAAAAGCGTATTTTTGCGGCAGAAGTGTTAAATATAGAAGGAATTGATTATGAGAAATATGAATAGAATGTCGGCGGAAGATATCGCTAAACTAAAGGCGGTAGCTTTGTATGTCTTAGATAAATGTGGTGAAACGGATTTCATTCATTTGTTTAAGATTATCTATTTTGCGGAAAGGAGCCTCTATGCAAAATATGGTCAACATTTAGTTAAGAGTCCACTTGAAAAAGTCCCGAATCATATTTTTTGTCTTTGTAACTTATTGACAATCAATGGCACGTTTTCGTAAAAATGACTTTTTCAAGTGGACTCAGTTAAGGATATTTTTATCGCCATGGAACACGGACCGGTTCCCTCTCATCTTTATGATGCCTTGAAATTAATGAATAGCAAGGGAAACAATAAGGATGTCAAGGCTATTAGCGATTCTTTATTACCTGCTGGGGGAGAATGCGCCTGGTTTTTTGTGAAAGCTGGAGAAAAACCTGACTTGGACGAATTAAGTAAAGCTGAGATAGAAGAGTTGGATGCCGCTATTGATAAATACAAGAATGTGGATACAAAGACTTTGTCTGAGTTATCTCATGATTCTGCTTGGCATGAGGCATGGGATAAGAATCATAATGCTGTCATGACCTCTCTTAATATTGCAAAAGCAGGTGATGCTTCTAATGAGTTTTTAGAGTATCTTCAGGAACAGGAATTTATCGATTCTATTTTGGAGGCTTAGGCTATGGTCTCAGTCTTTTCCCCTCAGTGAAGAAGAGGTAACCGCTTATTTTTAGTCCCACAGATTTCTTTTAGTCCCACAGATTTCACGGATTATCACAGATTTCTTTTGATTTTCTTGGTGGTTCCAAGAAAAAAGCGTAACTTTGGTAGCAAAAAAAATTATGTATTATATTTGGTTCGATGAAAGTGATAAAGAGGGAGCGTATTACTCCAATTTCTATGGCGGCATTCTCGTAGATTCTAAAAACTACGAGAATGTGTTAGCTATGTCTAAAACTTTTGTTGAAGAGTTAGGTATAACTGAGGAAATCAAATGGCAAAAAGTAAACGAATTTTGGTATGAGAAGTATTTGACTCTTGTTGATTTCATCTTTGATTTGTTGGCTCAAGGTTATATCAAAATACGAATTTTTTTTCGTAATAACCAGTATACGGCTCCCTATTTAACAAGAGAACAAAGACATAAGGCTTATCGTTTGTTATACTATCAATTTATCAAGCATGCTTTTGGTTTCCAATATTCTAATCCTGAGAACAAACCTCAGTACTTAAAAATAATGTTGGATGATATTCCTTTGAAGGGTGAGGATAAGAAGGAGTTTAAGAACTTTATCTATGGACTCAACAATGATAAGGGATTTCAAAAGGCTAATATACATATTCGTGAGTCAGATATTTGTGAAATTGATTCTTCAGAACATCTTATGTTGCAATTTATGGACTTAATCTTGGGATCGATTTGCTTTCGTCTCAATAATAAGCATAAAATCAAGGATGTTACTACCAATCGCAGAGGTAAAAGAACTATTATCAAGGAAAAGCTTTATAAATATATTAATTCCAAGATACGGGAATTGCATCCAGGATTTAATATTGGAGAAAGTACTGGCATCAGCCAAATTGAGGAAAGATGGACTTTGCCATACAGCCATTGGAGTTTTAAACCAAGTAATTATGTCCGTGATACTTCGAAAGCAAAAAAATAACTCCTGCGTATCTACACGAGTGAGCTACGACACACGTAGCCTTTCAATACGTCAAGAGTTATTTTTCTACTGCAAAGATAATACAAATATTTATATGTTGCAAATATTCAACTTGATTTTGGGGTAAGTTTAATCAAGATTAACAAAAAAAACTATCTATTAATGTATTTGCATATTTTTTGAAGGGAATTCCACCTTCTCCCCCTAGCCCGAGGGACAGAAACCTCAGGGGGCAAGGGATGTAACCGCCCTCCGGTGCTCAGAACCGCTACGCTATAAGGATGGCGGGGCATCAAAGCCCTCGCCAGGTTGTGCGTGATGGGACCGCCTGAGTGTTAGTGGTGATATGACTTCTACTGCTTTTGATGTGGTGCAGAAGGAACTGAAATATCTTGGCTTGTGGAAGTTTGCTGGGGCGGTGATGTATGTGCTGCATGAGGCTTTGGGACTATCAGAGGAAAAGATGATTGCTCCAATAGATGAAAAGCGAGGAAAGTTGCTACTATCCGAGATAATGGATGGTGGCAACTTCGGTAAGCATTTTACTAAGTATGGGCATTTTACCCAACAAGGCATGGCAAAGAAGTATTTTCTGAAGATTTGGAGAAATATGCACTTCGTAAGGTTTTATCCTGCTGAGGCCCTAAGTGAACCAATCTTCAGGACATGGCATTTCTTCTGGAGGATGAAGAACAAGAAATAGAAGTTTGATTGTTTTTTAAAAACTACTATCATGACATTAGATATTCTTAGAAATTTTATTCAGTCATCAAATATAAATTTTCTGTATGGCTCAGGTATATCAAGACCATACTTGGCTACATTGGGAAATATAGAGAAGTGGTTAACTATGTTGGCGGAAGACGCAAGTGGTGAACCTTATAAAGAGGTAATTGAGGCTTCTTTGTATAAAGCATATTGTGATGGTGTTATACTTAAAAATAGCTCTTTGTCTTATTCGACAAATGAAGATTTCTTAGAAACAAAATCAGCTTATGCAGATTTCTTTAGCATTTGCAATGAGTTGATGAATAAACGAAATTCGCAATTGCTAAGCAAACAAATCAACTTGTTTACGACAAATATTGATTTGCTTGTAGAAGAAACTTTGTCGAAATCGGGTATCGAACTTAATGACGGTTTCCGTGGAACGATAAAGCCAGTCTATAACGAGAGCAATTTTCAAATATCTCTTTCTAAGGCGAGTATGCAATTCCACAAGCAGTCGGAAGTTCCGATGTTTAATCTGATAAAAGTTCATGGAGCAGTTAATTGGATTGAACAAGACGGTGTGATTATCAGTGATACATTGCCGCTATGGGAAATCGAACAAGCTCTTAAGAAGATTGATAAAGACTTTTTTGTGAATTTGCAGAATGCAGATAAAACAGAAAAGACATTTGATGAAGTGAAAACGGAAGCTGATGGTATTGCTCTAATGCTGCCTGACGATGCATACAAAGATTTCTTTGAGGCTTACAACAAAATCGTGATGATTAATCCTACAAAGGAGAAGTTTAAGACAAGTGTCATGGATTATCATTTCTACGAATTGATGCGTATCTACTCAAATGCCTTGGAACGTGAGAATAGCATCCTCTTTGTTATGGGGTTCTCTTTTGCCGACGAACATATTGCGCAAATAACTAAGCGTGCAGCAGATACTAATCCTACCCTACAGGTTATTGTCTTTGCTTACAGTGACGAAGATGAAGAGGGTTATAAGAAGAATCTTCAGATAGAACATGGATGCAGCAACAATAATATTCTAATATTGACTCCAACGAAGTTTAAGGAACTCAATAATGAGAAGTACAAAGAGTTGTGTTCAAAAGTTTCAAATTTTGACCTAAGAACTATCAATCTTATTTTCAAGGAAATATCCAATAATATTCATTCTTGTTATGGAGCATAATAATGTTTCAATATATAGTTCTGTCTTCCGAATAGGTATAGTCCACTCTGTTGACGGAAGAGTAGTAAAAGTTCTTGTTGATAAAGACAAGAATAACAGCCATTTGATTTTTCAAGGTCAGCTGATTAAGAATGTTGCTGTGGGTAGCTACGTGAAGATTCTGAAAGGTTTTGAGACAATCATAGGCAAGGTAGAGACAGAATATGTTGAGGTTGACAAGGGAATAAACGGGCAATATAGCTCGCAAGAAGAATACATCAATCGTTATTTGATAGTCAAGTTGATTGGGCATATAGAAGGCGATAGCTACAGAAAAGGATTGACGGAACTCCCTCTGATCGCCAATGAATGTCATCTTCTTACCAATAAGGAATTTGAGATGATTCACTCTTTCGGTAGTAAGGGGGATGTTTTTATTAAGATTGGTACAATTGCCTCGGATCCGTTGGTGCCAATTTCTATAGGTGTGAACAAGTTGTTTGCCAGTCATATTGGAATCTTTGGTAACACAGGCAGTGGTAAATCTTATACGTTGGCAAAAATTTACAGGCAGCTATTTGTGTCTTTCAAGGACAATGCCAAGTTTAGAGAGAATGCCATGTTCCTTTTTTATGATTTCAATGGAGAGTATTCAAAAAAGGATGCTATCATTGAAGGGAAGAAAATATATGATCTGTCAACAAATATAAAAGAGGGATTAGATAAAATTCCACTTTCAGATGAAGACATGCTCGACGAGAACCTCCTTTGTATTTTTGCCAGTGCAACCGAGAAGACACAAAGGCCTTTTATTGTTAGGTGTATCAAGTTGTATAAAAGCATAGGTGGTGATATAGAAAAATTCAAAAACTATTTGAAACAACAAATATATGATATTCTTCAGATGTCAGACAAAGTGAAAGGAGATTTGTTGATAGACTATGTTGAAGAAATCCTTCCGCCGAAGTTTAAAAACGGCATTGAAGAAGGATTGAGAAAAGACTTTTCTTTTCATACCAATGGGCAATGCTATTATACAAGAGAGGGGAATATCTTTATTAATTTTCAAGAAAGACCTCAGTATATCAAAAACTTGGATATTTTTAGACAGGTTGATGAATTCTCTTTTTCAAACAACTTCATCAAGAATTTCATTTGCATCATGTACATGCGATTGATATATGATATGCTTGGGAATAGAGCTATGAATGAGCATATAGCTCCTGCTATCAATAAGTTGAAGAGTAATGAGAAGAATATAGAAAAGGTGTTTGATTTTTCTAATCAAATCAATTCGTTCTGGGATGATTCGAATATTGTTGTCATCAATCTCTGCAATGTCAATACTGATATGAAGAAACTGATTCCACTCCTGCTGACAAACAAGCTCTATAACGAATACAAGAAAAAGAGAGATAATAAGAGTTTTCTCAATATCATTGTGGATGAAGCGCATAATATTCTTTCGTATCAATCTACTCGTGAAAGTGAGAGTTGGAAGGATTATCGATTGGAGGTGTTTGAAGAGATTATCAAAGAGGGGCGCAAGTTTGGCGTATTTATGACCATAGCCAGTCAACGTCCGTCAGATATTTCTTCCACTATCATTTCACAACTTCACAATTACTTCATACATCGTTTGATGAATGAAAGGGATATTCAACAGGTGAGCAACACCATTTCTTATTTGGATAAGGTATCCGTAGAATCCCTACCAATATTATCAACAGGTGTTTGTGTGTTAGCTGGTCAGTTGGCAGAAATGCCAATTATTGTGCAGATTGATAGAATTGAAGATAAAAACAAACCTCAGAATGAGACGATAAATCTCATTAAAGCTTGGGGTAAATAATAAGCGTTTATAACATGCAATTATTAGGATTATATTTGAATGGTATGCCAAAGGCTGTATCGATAGTCTTGCACAAAGGTGTCTAAGAGTGTAAGCAAACTGTTAAATATTGAAAGAGCATGAAAGTTGATTTCTTATACAAATACAGAGGAGTTGATGGTGAAAACTTCGATAGAGATATTGAAGCAATGAAAAGCAATTATTTCTGGTCTTCGGATGTGGAGCATCTGAATGATGACCAAGAATTTCTGTTCAACTCAAAGGTTTTTGTCAATACGTTGAATGCTTTAAGACTGAAGCATCCAAGATGCTATCAATCTATTGATAATGTCAAAGTGCAGTTGAATGGGATTATAGAGAAAGTGAAAATGGCTGGCGTCTTTTCTTTGAGCCGTAATCCCCATGTGCCTTCCATGTGGGGACTGTATGCTTCTGAAAGAAAAGGATACTGTATCATCTATCGCAAAGACAAACTGTTGGAATATACAGGTGGTATCTGCAAGAATGATAAAATTCTTCTGGATGTGAAATATACCAAGTCTGTTCCTACTTTGTCGCCTGATGACTTGAAAGGCAATAAACTGCTTGTAAAGTTGGTAGCAACAAAGGAACAAAGTTGGAGCTACGAGGAAGAAACAAGAATCGTAACTGATTGTTCTGGTCGCCACGAAATTTCAGCTTCCGCTTTGTGTGGTATCATATTTGGTTCGCAGATGTCTGAAAAGGACAAACAAAAGATTAAGGATGCTCTTGTTGGAAGAAACGTCAAGTTCTATCAACTAAGTCGTAAGGTTGATGCTTATGGATATGAGCATTGCTTAGTTGATGAGAACAAGGTCTGTTCGTCTTTGGATGATAGCCTTTATGACTATAAATGCAAAAGCATGCCAGTGGTTGACAACTTCTTTGTTAAGCTGAAGTTCATGCCATCATCAGAAGCAGAAGTGAAAAGCTTCATTTCTGAATTCAAAAAGAAACACGCAGATAGGCAGTGCAATATCTATGTGTATGATATGGATGTGGATATGGAGAAATTCAAAGAAGACTATGAGAATTATGATTATCTCCAAAAGCATCTAATCGCAGAAGTCTATTTCGATACTGATGAAGTTTTGTTCAATAGTGAATATTGAAAAATATAGTAAAACATTGGAGAGCCTTTACTCTGGCTCTCCAATATACCTAATGAGTAATGTTTTTCAAGTTACATCCCAATGCGGTTTGAATGCGAGCAATGGTTTGTGTGGTGAAGTTGTGGCGACCTGTGAGCCACTTGGAAATCTCTGAGTCTCGCTTGTTGAGCAATCGGGCAAAATCCTTTTGAGTGAGACCCTTTTCTTTCAGAATCTCACTCAGTCGCTCTGCTATTCCAAACGACAAGTCGAATTCGGCCTTCTGTTCGGCTGGTATCGCAGCAAGGCAATCACGGAAAAGTTTATTCTGTACCATAATTACTAAATTTCAAAGGTTGCACTTTCTATATCGGTTATCATGTTCTTTTCAATGGTAGTAACACCATTCTTTTGTGCAAAAATACAAAAAGTATAGAATGTAGTTCACCTTTAAGTGAATATTTAGAATAGATTAACAAGGAAAACATTGTATGAATACAAATCGTGAAGCGTTGTGACGAGATTGGTGACAACTACTTCATGCGCTTTGAGTGGTTTGTAGATGAGGCGATGCCGTTGCTTTGCGGTGATGCTTTGACCTTGATAAAGCCATCAAGGATGTTGAAAATCTTGAAGAAATAATTTCTTTGAATGAAAATAATCAAGCTTTATGACTACCAGCAGAAGATGCTGGAGGACATTATCAACGTGCTGACCACTGCTGTTACCAGTACATTCTACAATGAGAATGGCAAGAAGGAGAAGGTGGGCAGCTCGGTGATGGTGCAGATGCCGACTGGTACGGGAAAGACCTACGTGATGGCGGCTGTGGTGAAATGGTTTCTTGATAACCATGACACGGGCGAAGTGTGGATTGTAGCGCACCGCCGTGAACTGGTGGAGCAAATGCAGCAGACGCTGGACAGATTCTGTCTGGACTATGGGGAGAAGGACATGGAGCTGAAAGCGAAAGTAAGGATAAGGGTGCTGTCCATTCAATGGTTGAACAGACATATCGACGAACTGGAAGGGGCTGGGTGTACGCCAGGTCTCATCGTAGTGGATGAGGCGCACCACGCCATAGCAACTTCCTATCAAGACCTGTTTGACAGGAACAGAAAGGCCCTGAAACTCGGTATGACGGCAACTCCATGCCGTATGAACAAGAACTCCTTTACCAAGTTGTTTGAGAGGTTGATCGTTTCTCCTTGCACCAACGACTTCATCCTGCGTGGTTATCTTGCACCATACGATTATGTGGTGATTGGTAAGTTTTCACAAGACCAGTTGACGGTGAACCAGTTGAAGGGACGGGGAAGCGATGGCGATTATGCCATCAAGGAGATGGACGAGAAACTGAACATTCCGCAGACTATTCAAAGGCTTTATGACAGCGTAAAGAAATATGCTGATGGCAAGAAAGGAATCGTATATGCCATAGACATTGTTCATGCCCAGGCGATAGCCGCCTGTTACAATGCCCTCGGAATAAAAAGTGTGGCACTGGACAGTAAGACTCCTGCCAAGAAACGCAAGGAGATGGTGGAGGCATTCAGGCGCAGTGAGATAGACTGCATGGTGAACGTGAACCTCTTCGACGAGGGCTTTGACTGTCCGGACGTGGAGTTTATCCAGATGGCACGCCCTACACTGTCGCTTGCCAAGTACCTGCAGATGGTGGGGCGCGGGTTGCGCATCAACCATAAGAACAATGATAAGGTGTGCATGATTATCGACAACGTAGGTAACTACCGCAAGTTCGGCTTGCCCGACAAGCCTCGCAACTGGGAGAGCATGTTTGCCGGGCTGAGGGCTGGTAAGGGTATCATTCCAACCTATGTGAAGAAGTTGCAGAGCATTATTGCCGTGAATGATGAGATGATAGTGGTAAAGAAGGCGAATGCGGCAAGGAAGAAGATGACCGTCCAACAACTTGATGAATATCTGAAGAATGTAGAGCCTTTCCAGCAGGATGGCAGATGGGGGCTGAAGGTGAAGGATGACATCATCGTGAAACCTATCTACACTCATATCTCCAACTTCCGGGGTGATTATGCCGAATGCAGAATAGGCATACGGAAATGTCTGTATGGACTATTGGACAGGAGGGGCAATATTGTCTTACCTCCAGAATATAAATACATATATAAATGGAATGATCATGAGGTGAAAGTAGCAGGTAGCAATGGATACAGCAAAACCATTGAATTGTAACGACAAAGAAAATATATGAAATGGAACGCAAAGAACAGCAGCAAATATTCTCGGTCTTTGATACAATAAAGTTCGAGAATCCGCTTTATATATATATAATAAGGTAATAAAAAGAAAAAAAGATAATATATGCTCAAGATAGTAATGATCATGCTATGCGGAATAGGTACAGGCTATCTGCTCCGCAACAAGAAAATGAGAGCCATCGGCAGGGTTATCACCGTGCTGATATGGCTGCTTCTCTTCCTGCTCGGTATCGAGGTGGGCAGCAATCCCCGCATCGTAAACGGACTGCAAACCCTCGGTCTCGAAGCCATCGTGCTCACCCTGGCTGGCAGCGCAGGTAGCGTGCTCTTTGCTTGGGCTCTCTGGAAAATGGTGAATAGAGGCAAGGCTTCTGCTGCTACGGAAGCTATGGGAAAGGAGGTGGGAGATGAAGGGTAGTTTGATTATCGTAGGCTTCTTCGTCCTCGGCATCATCGTGGGATTGTGCCATTTCGTGCCCCAGGACTTCCTGGATAGCGATGTGAGTTATTATGCACTCTGTGCCCTGATGTTCTGTGTGGGCGTCAGCATCGGTTGCGATACCTCGGTGCTCAAGAGTTTCCGCAAGGTGAACCCTAGGCTCATGTTCCTGCCCGTGATGACCATCGTGGGCACGCTGGCAGGATGTGCGGCAGCCTCACTGGTGCTGGGGCATCGTCAGCTCACCGACTGCCTAGCCATCGGTTCGGGCTTCGGCTACTATTCGCTCTCCAGCATCTTCATCACCGAGTATCGTGGACCGGAACTGGGCACCATCGCCTTGCTCGCCAACATCTGCCGAGAGATACTTACGCTGCTCTGTGCACCGATCTTGGCTCGATACTTTGGCAAGTTGGCACCTATCAGTGTGGGTGGAGCCACCTCGATGGATACCACGCTGCCCATCATCACCCGTGCCTCGGGCGAGCAGTTTATCATCGTCTCCATCTTTCATGGATTCTGTGTAGACTTCTCCGTGCCGTTCCTCGTTACCTTCTTCTGTTCACTTTAGCGAGTTATATATCATAACAATTTTAACCTATTCATATTTTCTTTTAGAATCCGTCGAGGTCGTAATACTCGTCGTCTAGTTCTATCTGCTCTTGAGCCTTAGGGTCGTCTTCGAAGTCGATGCCGGTATCGGTGCTGTTGTCTGTGGCTGGCTGCTGAGGTTCAGCTGGAATCTCCAAGGTAGGAATCTCGGCAGGCTTCGCCTCTCCCTCTGGCTCATAGAGCAGGATTTCCTTCTTGATCTTCAGCGGTGCGATGCTCTTGGTATAGAACTTGGCGTAATCCTCGTAAGAGTGGCTGACGCCCAATAACTGGAGATTGTTCTCACTGATGATGATGCCCCTGACGTGGGCTAGCAGGCGAGTGATGGCTGGCTGCTGATATACGGCATTGGCATACTGGCGAGCCTCGTCGTAACTCTGGAATCCGCTGATTTGCAGGCGATGCAATCCGTCGACGTCTTCTATCTGGAGGTCGAATTGGCGAGCCATGAAGTGGGTGAAGTTGTACTTGGCCACCTCGAAGAGCAGCTGGTTCTCATTCACGGAGTCGGGCACGTAGGCAAAGAGGAATACGAACTTCTCATTGCGCTCTGCCGTAAACTTCTTGAGCTTGGTGGAGTCGGTGGCATTGAGCTCTTCGCTGCGGCGTGTCCATACATCGCTCAGGTTGAACTTGCCGCCATAGAGCTTTCTGCCGGCATTCACGCCATTGATGATCATGCCTGCCATCTCGCTGAGTCGGCTGTTAGGGTATTTCTCCACTACTTCCTTCATATCCTTGAGGCAGTCTGCCACGTCGCCATCATTGAGCTTGCTCAGTCCGCCCACGAAGAGGAACTTGTCGCGGTTGGCTCCATCGGGGAATCGCTGGTCGGACACCATGCGGTTGTGCTTCACCTTATTATATATAGATGCCTTGAATGCCTCGTAGGTGTCGGTATAGAGCGAATCTTCCAGGTGGACGCCCATGCGGGCATTCTCCTCGAAGTATGGGTCGGAGAGCAGGGTGGTCCACTGGCTCTCGGGGTAATCAGCCTGCAATCTGCTGAGATATTGCTGCGCCACGCCTCGCTCCCCCTTGCGTGAATAGAGCAGGAAGAGGTGATAGTAGGCATCGTCCATGTGCTCATAGTCGGGGTATTGGTCGGTGAGTCGGCGCAGATTTCTCTCGCTGAGGCGCAGGTTATCGAGCTTGTCTTTGAAGATGACGCCCGAATGGTAGAGACCGTCCATGATGAGCTTGTTGCTCTCGGCTATCTGCTCAGGGGTGAATGGTATCTGGGCTAGATAGTACTCTCGCTTGTGAGGGTTGTTGACGGCACTGTCGGTGGTCTGCTTGAGCGAATCTTCGAGTACGGCGGCTTGGGCGAGTGAGTCTCTCATCTCGTCGGTCATCTCTTCGGCTCCCATGGCACCTGCCACTACGGTCTTGTTGATGCGCTGCCAGTTGTCCACATTCTCTCGCTTGCCCCACTGCTTCTGGAACTGCGTCTTGCCTTGGCTCACGGCTAGCGGTGAATAGAAATACCACTGGCTGTTGGTGCCTGAGGTGCCAAAACCAGTGTTGGTGGCATTGCTGCTATTGGCAGCCTCGGCTTCTGCCTGCTTGTTGCGCTTCTCTCGTTCTTTCTTCTTGAGGGCTGTGATCACTCGGTCGATGGCTGCATTGCGGTCTTTCTCGCTCATCTGGGCTAGTCGCTGGAGCGAGTCTTGCAGCTCCACGGCATCGGTGTAAGGCACCAGTTCATCGAGCACCTTGCTGCGGTCGGAGAGTTGTTGATAGTCCTTGCGCTCCTTGTCGAGCAGTCCGATGGCCTCGCCATAGCAGCGGCGGGCATCGGAAAATTTCTCCTTAGCCCAGTACAGGTCGCCCAGGTGCAGCAGGAGCACACCTTTCTCTATGCCACTGCGGGTGGCACGCTGGTTGCCCTGCTCGTAGGCATAGATGGCGTGGAGGGTATCGCGCTGGCTCAGGTAGATGTTGCCGATGGCGTAGTATACCTGATCCAGATACTCCTTGTTGTTGTCTGACGCTGCCATGCGCTTGAGGCGGCTAATCATCTTCTTGCTGTTGGTGGAAGCCATCACCTCGGTCATGGAGATGCGGGCATTAAACTCCAACTCGTAAGGAGGATTGAGACGGATGACGTGCTTGAAAGCCTTGTAAGCCTCTCGGTGGTTGCCGATGGAAGCCTGCAACTGGCCCATGAGATACCATTCGCGGGCTTTCTGCTTGCGTCGCATCTCATGGCTTATCACCTTGCGGAGATAAGGGATGGCTCGGGCTGCCTCGCCCTTGTGGATATAATAGTCTGCATAGGTGTAGTCCCATTCCTTCTGGGCTCGCCAGTGAATGGAATCACGCTCCATATTGCGTATCACGTCTTCTGCATCGTAAGTGAGATTCTGCTCGATATAGCATTTGGCAAGCCATGCACGAGCCTTGCCGTAGATGGCGGGCTGGGTGGCGTAGAGACGGCTCATGTAAGAGAAAGTGGAGGCTGCCGACTCGAAATCGCCCTCGAAGAACTGGCTTCTGCCCATCAGCATCCATGCCTTCCAAAGGAATGGATTGTACTCTCGGCGGCTGAGCCACTCGAGGTCCTTGGCTGTCTTGCGTCGGTTCTTGGTCCACTGGGGGCGTCGCTTGATGCTATGCTGGTGGATGGCTTTCTCGCTCTTCTCTATGGCACGGTCAAACTGGCTCTTGCCTAGCTCGCGACTGTTCTTATTGCTCACGGTGTAGAGGGGAATCTGCTCGGTGTAATTGTCCTTGTTGTCATTCTCCTTTTCGAGTGAGCCCTCGATATATGCCACGGAGCCATTGTAGTAGGTGTTGTATCGGGCATTGAAGGCATGCCACCATCTGCTCTGCGCTGTATTCTTCTGCGTAGAGCATCCTATGAGGCTGAGTGACAGCAGAAAGCCGAACACTCCCCAAAAGATAATATGTAGATGGTTGCGATGCATGTATATTATAAATGTGAATATAAACAGTAAAAAACTCCTAACTCCTAACTTCTAACTCCTAACTCCTAACTTGATTACTTTCGCAATGGCAAAGATGATGATGCTCACGAAGATGATGGTGGCTCCCGAAGGCACATTGAGCAGATAGCTAGCATAGAGTCCCAGGAGGCAGTCTATCCACCCCAGGATGATGCTGAGGGCTATCATTCGCTTGTAGCTGAATGTGAACAGGTTGGCTGTCATCTGCGGAATGGTGAGCAGACTGATAGCGAGCACGATGCCCACGAGCTTCAGGGTGGCTACGATGGTCATGGCGATGAGCGTCATCAGCAGATATTCCAGCAGGCAGACGGGCAGATGCTGCGAACGGGCAAAGGTGCTATCGAAGGCGATACTCTGGATGGGGCGTAGCAGTATGGTGAAGAGCAATGCCACAACGGCGGTGAGCCCGGCTAGCAACCAGAGGTCGGCTGAGTCGATGGCTAGGATGCTGCCAAAGAGGAAGGAGGGCAGGTCGGGCATGAAGCCCGGGGTGAGGAAGCAGCAGATGATACCCACGCTCATGCCCAAGGTCCAAAACATGGCGATGGCTGAGTCGCGACGCACATCCTTGTTTCTCGATATCCACTGCACGCCAAATGCGCTCAGTATGGCGAAAGCCATCGCCGAGAGTATCGGGTTGATGCCCGTGAACACACCGATGCCGATGCCACCAAAAGAAGCATGGGTGATGCCTCCGCTGATGAAAACCAATCGGCGGGTAACGATGTATGTTCCGATAAATCCGCACAAGATGCTAGCCAAGAAGGCTCCCAAGAGTGCGTTCTGGAAAAATGTATATTGCAGTATATCCATTACTTTGAACTTTGAACTTTGAGCTTTGAACTTTATGATTAGCGAAGCTGCTGAGTTTTATGCTTGAATACTAAAATTCTAACTTAAAAAGTTGATGACTTCATCCTTGAGTTGGTTGGGTAGGTTGATGCCTCTGAGTATCAGGCTTCTGTTCCAGCCTGCCACCTCCTCGGGATGCATCGTATAGAGCACTTCCGAGAATTCCTCTACCTCCTCATCGGTATAGTCATCAGCGGCTCTGCCCTTATATCGGTCCAGCTCCTCGTCATCGTAGTATTCTATCTCCTTGGTGGCAGCCTCCATCATGCATTCCTGCTCGCACTTGTCGTTCTCGCCATTACAGGTGTTGCAAGATACGCCTTCCTGCAGGGGCTCCTCGTCCTCTCCCTTATGATGGGAGAGGATGCCAAAGATGGCTGAAACCAAGCCGAGCGCCACGAGGGCTATTATCAAGTATAACATTTACTTTGAACTTTGAACTTTGAACATTGAACATTGAACTTTGAACTTTGAACTTTGAACATTGAACTTTGAACATTGAACTTTGAACATTGAACTTTGTGATTAGTAAAGGCTGTTGAATTCTTCACTCTTCACTCTTCACTCTTCACTTTTCACTTATCTCAAAGCCAACCTTCTTGAGGTCTTCCCAATAGTGAGGGTAGGACTTGCTCACCACTCCTGGGTCGTTGATTTCCAGTTCTGGGAACTTGAAGGCGAGGGGAGCGAACGCCAATGCCATGCGGTGGTCCTCGTAGGTGTCGATAGGCTCCATACTAGGCTCGCAAGTCTCTCCATCCCAGATGAGGGTGTTGTCATTCTCATCGTAGATGACATAGCCCACCTTCTTCAGCTCTTTCTTCAAAGCCTCGATGCGGTCGGTCTCCTTAATCTTGAGGCTGGCAAGACCAGTGAACTTAAATTTGACGCCTAGCGCACAGCAGGTTACCACGATGGTCTGGGCTAGATCTGGAGAGCCTGAGAAGTCGTAATCGAAACGAGGAAGCAGGCAGCGATGTGCCTTCAGCTGGACATTGCTGAGGCATTCGCGATTCTCAAACTCGCTCTTCACGCCGAGCAAACTGAAGATATATTTCACTACTGAGTCGCCCTGCTTAGAGTTGTCCATCAGGCCCTGGAGCGTTATCTTGGAATCGACGTTGCCATTCAGTGCCATCATCTCGTACCAATAAGAAGAGGCACTCCAGTCGTTCTCGATGGTGTAATCGGGTGTCTCCTGATAAGGCTTTGGCTTTACGGTGATGGTGTCCACGTCGGTCCATTCAGCCTCTGCTCCATATTCCTTCATGGTCCAGAGGGTGAGGTCGATGTATGGGCGTGAGGCTATCTCTCCCGTGAGCTTCAGTTCGAGTCCCTTCTTCAGGATAGGACCTATCATGAGCAGGGCTGAGATGTACTGGGAACTGACATTGCCCACTACCTCCAAGTGGCCACCTTCCAGGGCATTGCCCTTGATGCGGAGTGGGGGATAGCCTTCTTTCTTTTCATATTGAATGTCGGCACCCAGGTATCTGAGGGCATCTACCAAGATGGCTATAGGGCGATTCTGCATGCGCTCTGTGCCGGTAATGGTATGCTCACCACTGGCTGTGGCTGAGAGATAGGCTGTGGTGAAACGCATCGCCGTGCCCGCAGCCTTGATGTTGATGACTTCGGGCATATCCTTGAGAGCTGCGATGATGACTTCCGTGTCGTCGCAGTCGCTCAGGTTGTGGGGAGGTATTTGGTTGCCTGCCATGGCACTGATGATGAGTGCTCGGTTGCTGATGCTCTTGGAAGCAGGCAGATTGATGCTTGCGTTCAGTAGGCTTGGTGCCTTGATTGTATATTTCATTGCTGTTTATTGTTTTTTTATCAAATTTGTTTTGACCGTTCTCGCTTTGGCAAGTACGATAGGCAGGTCGATAGGACCCTCTGGTGCTTCCATTGCAGCGCGGCTCCCAGTTCTGGCTTTCTTCGGACCCGGAATGAGTGGCGAATAGTAGAGCACTTGGCGCATGCGATAAGCTTGGTCGGGGGTGAAGCGGGTGTTATAGCAGTAGGAGTAGTCCATCATGTTATCTGCCTGCCACTTCTCTCCTTTATTGTTCTCTCTCTTGGCAAGTTGGATAAGCGTAAAGGTGGTGTCTTCTTTTTCCTTCTTGGCTTGCTCCTGAAAGTTGATGAGCCATTTGATATAGGCATCTCGGTCGTAGCTTGGTGTGTCCTCGCAGAAGTCCGTGTCCTCGCAAGGGTCTGTGTATGCTGCGGCTGATGCCTTGCTTTCTTCCTTGTCATCATGCTCAGTGAATACGTGCTTTAGACCGAGAAAGTGACCGAGCTCGTGGGCTAGGGTTGCGTTAGGGTCCAGGGGTACGTATGTATACTGCTTCTTGTTCTTGTCTGTAGTATATCTTGTACCTTCGTATCTTTTGTCTATAAAGATGGCATTGAGTGATACGCAGTATGGATAAGAGAGATTATTCTTGTGCAATACTGCATGTTCTGACTTTTTGAGTCCCTCTATCTGTGGATAACCTGCTCCCTGATAGGGCAGATTGCTAATGCCCAAAGTAATATCCGTACTTTCCCCCTGCTTGAAATTATACACCATCACATTGATATAGTTGTTGGGATCCCACATATATCTGGCATATTGCTTGCCTTTCATAAACTCATTGCAGTCGATGGAGTCTTGACTGCTGGGATACTTCACGTATTCCACACCTGGAGTGCCCAGTTTGTTGCCATTCTCGTCATATAGTGCCAGTTCGAATTGCACATGGATGTTCTCGCTGGCTATGGTGTCGAGCATATTGGTATAGGTGATGCCTTCGTATAGTTCGTTTACATTGCCCAGTATCTCCTGGAGACGACTCATGGTGATTTTGTTCTTGTCGCTATTGTCCTTGTAGAACACATGGAAGATGATGGGGAGGTGATACACGTAGTTATCGCCCGTGATCTCGTCCGAGTCGCGGTCTTGTCCACTGTTTACACTGTTATAGTCTTCCGTTTCCTTGCAAGAGTAGAGGCAGAGCGTGCTCATCGCAATGATTAAGATTAGTATATGTTTCATGCGCGTACCTTATTATATATATTATATTTATCTGCAAAAGTACAAAATAAAAAAGAGAAAAACTAATATTACGACGGAAAAGTAACAAAAATACTCGAAAATTATGGTTTTTATGGGATTGGGTGTTAGTCGCTGAAGGAAGTTTCTGCTTACATTTTGTTATTTTGTGTGGTGTAGAATTGATGTAAGTCAATAAAAGCTCGTAAAAAATGAAAGTTTTAAGCCTTTAAAGTTGCAAATTGACAAACTGTGTGCGTTTTTAGTTGAAAAGTAAAATTTCCCGAAAAAATAAGATAAAATAGCGTTAAGGATTATACGACTTATTGAAAAACATTGTATCTTTGCACCAGAAAAAAGAAATAAACAATAACAATAATAACATTCTAAAAATTAAAAATATGAAACGAGTTATATTATTCTCATTGATGGCTTTGATGACTGTAGCTACTTTCGGTCGTAAGCACGTAGAGAATGCAACAGTAGTAGCAGACACTATTTACTATGACGAGAATATGAGTAATGTGGCTAGTGCAGATCAGGCAGCTTATTACAGACTCCTGATGACTACCGGTTTTGGTTTGAACAAGCGGGACGTGTTCCAGGATTTCTATATGAATGGTAATCTGAGAGCAGAGGGTGGTTATAGCTTTATCGATCTTGGTAACGATCGTAACACCATCTTCAATGGCGAGGTTACTACCTACTATAAGAATGGTAAGGAAAAATGGTATGGCAAGTATGTCAATGGCAAGCGTGAGGGTTACTTCACTCTCCAGCTCCGTGAGGGCGGTGTAGCTGTCGTTCAGTTCAAGAATGGCAAGTCTGTACACGACTACTTCATGATAACTTACAAGGATGGCACCCAGGAGAAGAGAAATCTCTCTGAGATTAAGGCATTCATGTAAGATTGGGCATACCAAAGTCATAAGACTTCTTCATAAGAATCAAAAAATCTCTCTTATATAAATTAAAATTTTATGTTGATATGACCAATATGAGGGACAGCTTCCGTGAGGAAGGAAATCCCTCGTTTTCATTATTTATTACGAGAAAAAGAAGGCTAGCAAGAATCCTCTTGCTAGCCTTCGCACTTTTATTACCTTTTTGTTATCTTCTGTTTCCCATTTGATTTTTTAGAATTCCAAGTCAACTTCTACTGGGCAGTGGTCGCTACCCATAATCTCTGTGTGTATCTTGGCTTCTGTGATCTTGTCCTTGATGCTGTCGGATACCAAGAAGTAGTCGATGCGCCAACCGGCGTTCTTCTCTCTTGCCTTGAAGCGGTAGGACCACCATGAATAGGTTACCTCTTCTGGGTGGAGATAACGGAAGCTGTCGGTGAAACCATCGTTCAGCAGAAGGGTCATCTTCTCTCGTTCCTCATCTGTAAAACCTGCGTTGCGACGATTGGTCTTAGGATTCTTGATGTCTATCTCTTCATGAGCCACATTCAAGTCGCCGCAAATCACTACGGGCTTCTTGGCATCAAGATTCTTTAGGAACTGATGGAAGTCATCTTCCCATCTCATGCGATAATCCAATCGCTTGAGTTCGGTCTGGGAGTTGGGGGTGTAGCAGGTTACGAGGTAGAAGTTGTCGTATTCCAATGTGATGACTCTTCCCTCGTGGTCATGCTCCTCTATGCCCATGCCGTAGCCCACGCTCAGTGGCTTGTGCTTGGTGTAGATGGCTGTGCCGGAATACCCCTTTTTCTCAGCGTAGTTCCAGTAACTCTCGTACCCCTCAAATGCTAGATTGAGTTGGCCTTCTTGCATCTTGGTCTCTTGCAGGCAGAAGAAGTCGGCATCGAGTGCCTTGAATTGTGCCTCGAAGTCCTTGCCTACGCATGCACGCAGACCATTTACATTCCATGATATAAACTTCATTGTTGTTTTTGTTTGTAGTTAATAAACAATAGTTTATAGTTAATAGCAAGATTGCCCTATAAACTATTAACTATAAACTATCACCTAAGTTAGATTCTCTTAGATTCCCCTCTCAGCAAGTTCATAAACTCCTGTCGGGTATTGAGAGAATTGAACACACCGCTGTAGTCGCTAGTGGTGGTAATGCTGTTCTGCTTCTCCACACCTCGCATCTGCATGCACATGTGCTTAGCCTCTATCACAACCATGACTCCCTGAGGGTTCAGTGTCTCCTGGATGCAGTCCTTAATCTGCTGAGTGAGACGCTCCTGTACCTGCAAACGATGGCTGTAGATGTCTACTACTCGGGCTATCTTGCTCAGTCCGGTTATCTTGCCGTTGGGGATATAGGCTACATGTACCTTGCCATAGAAAGGCAGCATGTGATGCTCGCACATGGAGAAGAAGTCGATGTCCTTGACGATAACCATCTGGTCATATTTCTCCTCAAAGAGGGCATCGGTCAATACCTTGTGGGCATCCTGGGTGTAGCCGCGAGTCAGTATCTGCATCGCCTTAGCCACACGCATCGGAGTTTTTGCCAATCCCTCTCGTTCTGGGTCTTCGCCCAAGAGTTTCAATACTTCTTTATAGTGTGCCGCGAGGTCATCTAGCCCTTCACGGAATTCTGTTTCTGGATTCATCTTATTTAATTTATAATTTATAATTAATAATTGATAATTAGGCCTACGGCATCAATGCTGTAAACTATTAACTATTCATTGTTAATTATTCATTGTTAATTATTCATTGTTAATTATTCATTGTTAATTATTCATTAGTACTGTACTGTGATTTGCCCCTTTACCAGGCAGGCTTGCTTGTAGCCCAGAGCCTTAACCTTGGCTAGTACCTTCTGAGCCTCGGCGAGACTCTTGAAGTTGCCCATGCGGCAAATCCATCTTGGTGAGTAGAAGTGTACGTAGACAGGCTGGTCTGGGAACTTCATCTTGATGTTGTTGCCCGTTTGCTCTGCTTTCAAGCGGTCGTTGCGAGAGTTACCGCCAGCGTATACTTGTACTCTATATCCTGTTACCTTGTAGCTCTTGCGCATCACTTTCTTGCGCATATCCACTACTGGCATATCAGTTTCTTCTTTGTTTTCAGCTTTCTGAGTGTTGTTCTCGTGGTTGCCTTCCTTGGTAGTTTCATTCTTCTTGAGTGAGTCGGGAGCTAGTTTGTGCTGAGTGGTCGCAGTGCCTTCTTTGTGCTGAGGCTCTGTAGCTTTGTGCTGAGTCTCGGTGTTCTTGCGCTTCGTATCTGTTAAGTTTTTCTGTGGCTGAGGTGTAGTTTTGGTCTTGTTGTCTTGCGGAGCTATCTGCTTTCCGTTCACCAATTCGTCGATAGCCTTGCTTTGGTTCACGGTCACTACACCCTGTCCTTGGTTCTTCTGCTTGAGATGTTCCAAGTAAGTCTGCGCATTAGCTGTCATAGCTGAGCAGAGGATAATCATACATAATGTGACGAATTGTTTCATGACGATTCTTAGAATTTTTATATGGGTTGTTTAAATAATAAGTGAAGGGATGCCCTTCCCATGTGGGGATGGGTATCCCTTCGGATAGATATCCTAATCAGATTACTTCTTCCAAGCGTCGATGATACCCTTGAAATCAGCAGCCTTCAAAGAA
>URLG01000039.1 GCA_900548535.1 Candidatus Segatella intestinihominis
TCAAGTTTATGCTTTATTAACGAGAAGTTTTCTATAGGGGTGCTGAGTAGTTACTACCAACCATTTAAAAGCTAAAAATGCTAAAATCCAAACATTTAAGCTAAAGCAAGTAAAATACCTCACTTCCTCAAACTCTCCCGATACTTCAATGGCGACATGTGGAGATGCTCTCTCACATACTTGCCAAAGAATGAGGTGTTGGAGAAACCGAGGATGCCCGAAATCTCCTTGATTGACTTGGTGGTGGAACGCAAGTAATAAGTGATGTCGCTCAGCGTGTATTCGGTAATCCACTCGATGGCGGTCTTGCCCGAATGGCGCTTGCAGATGATGGAGAGATACTTAGGAGTGATGCAAAGCTGCTGGGCAAAATACTCCACTGGCTGATGCTTCACCTCGCTCTGCTGTAGCATCTCCAGAAACTTGTCGAAGAGATCGCTGGTGCTGGAGCTGGCTGCATCGTTGGGCAAATCAGCCAAGAGCATGTTGCTCACGGCGAGGAGGGCACTCTTGAGGAGCGTCTCCACGATCTCACGGCGATAAGGTTTCCAAGAGGTACGCTCGCTGATATCAGGGTTCAGACAGAGACTCACCAAGTCGGTAAACTTGGCATAGAACACCCTGTCCACCTCATTCATCTTGAGCACCGACACCTTGCTTACATACATGGCACGATTCCATACACTGATATGGGAACGGAGGATATTGAGCATACCATGATTGCTCACACACATCGCTGTGCAAGCAAAATCGTCGGTAAACTCCACGATGTCGATCATGGTGTTAGGAGGACAAATGAAGATATCGCCCTGCTCCACTACCACGTCTCTTTCGCCTATGCGAATCTGCATCTTGCCTCGCTGGCAAGATGCTATCATATTCATCTGCAACCTCACTGGGTCGGGATTCTGCAACACCTTGACATTATCGATAATCAAGATGTCCTCGTCGAGATAGCTAG
Organism: Candidatus Segatella intestinihominis; assembly: GCA_900548535.1. GTDB lineage: Bacteria > Bacteroidota > Bacteroidia > Bacteroidales > Bacteroidaceae > Prevotella > Prevotella intestinihominis. The sequence goes on from URLG01000039.1 coordinate 962, forward strand.
TGCTAATCTCGGCACTCTGTGCAAACTCACCTTCCTCGATGCGCTGCATAATGTCCTTCTGTTCTTTTGCCATGTAATCTAAATGTTATTCTTCACTCTTCATTCTTCACTCTTCACTTAGAATGCCTCTCGGTACTTATTCTCATCCTTATCCTCCAGCATGGAGAGATAGCTCTGATAACGGCTGGCGGCGATGTAATGATCCTCCACTGCCTTGATGACTGCACATCCCGGCTCATGGGTGTGGGTGCAATCAGAGAACTTGCAATCCTGCGAGAACTTGAATATCTCCTTGAAATAGCTGGTAAGCTCTTCCTTCTCGATATCGAAGGTACCAAAGCCCTTGATGCCCGGAGTATCAATGAGATAGCCACCCTCTGGCAACTCCAGCATCTCGCTGAAGGTGGTGGTGTGCATACCGCTATTGTGAGCCTCGCTAATCTCTGCCGTGCGCTGTGCGGCATCTGGAATGAGCTGATTGATGAGCGTAGACTTGCCCACACCGCTATTGCCACTCAGGAGTGACTTCTTGTCCTTGATCAATGGGCGAAGCTGATCCACTCCCTCGCCAGTGGCAGCAGAGAGTTCGATACACTGATAGCCGATGGTCCCATAGAGGGTGCGCATCATCTGCTGATAATGCAACTCATCCTCAGAGAGCATATCACGCTTATTGAAGATGATGATGACGGGCACACGATATGCCTCGGCACCAGCCAAGAAACGGTCGATGAAGGTGGTGGAAGTCTGGGGATAATTGACGGTAACCACGAGCAAGGCTTGGTCTACGTTGGCAGCCAGGATATGGCTCTGCTTGCTCAGGTTAGGTGACTTGCGAATGATATAATTGCGGCGATCCTCGATAGAAGAGATGAATGCCGTTCCCTCCTGATTGGTGATAAGCTGCACATAATCCCCTACAGCCACAGGATTAGTACTGCGGATGCCCTTCAATCGAAAATTGCCCTTAATTTTGCTTTCAATCAGCTGGCCATCGTCAGTCTTGACGGTGTACCAGCTGCCTGTGTTCTTGATAACGAGTCCTCTCATTATACCTTATTATATATAATATAAATTTGGAATGATGCGATTAGACTGTCATGATTTCCTTCTCCTTCTCGTCCATCAAAGCCTCAAGCTGCTTGATGTACTTGTCGTGAAGCTTCTGCAGGTCGTTCTCAGCATCCTTCTCCAAGTCCTCAGAAAGTCCGTCCTTGATGGCCTTCTTCAACTTCTCCTTGATTTCCTGGCGTACGTTGCGCACCTCAATCTTAGCCTTCTCTGCTATCTTGTTGCACTGCTTAACGAGTTCCTTACGGCGCTCACCAGTAGGCTGAGGGATGCCGAGGCGTACTATCTCGCCATTGTTCTCTGGAGTGATACCTACACCGCTGTCCATGATAGCCTTCTCGATGTCCTTGATGGCCTTCTTGTCCCAAGGGCGAATGGCGATGGTACGAGCATCTGGGGTAGTAACGGTAGCCACCTGATTCAGAGGTACCATGCTGCCATAGCTGTTAACACGAACACCGTCGAGGATAGCCACGTTGGCACGTCCCGCACGAATATGAGAGAGTTCGTCTGCGAGATACATCGCTGCCATCTCCATACGCTCTCCTGCTGCACTCAAAGTTTCTTTTACGTCGATCATAATATCTTAATTTATAATTTACAATGTATAATTCTTAATTATTAATTATTAATTCTTAATTCCTAATTAACTCCAGTCTCTTGAGCTCTTCCTCCACATAGTTGGTGAGATCCACAAACTGCTGGATGGTGAGCTGCTCAGGACGCTTGGTCATGATGTCGGTGGTGAAGAAGTCCTCACGAGGTTTTACTTCTGGGAACATCTGTTTCAGGCTGACACGCAGCATCTTGCGGCGCTGATTGAACACGGTCTTCACCAGTCGCTTGAAGAGCTTCTCATCGCAACCTAGGTCGGTCACATCATTGCGAGTCATGCGAATGACGGCACTCTTAACCTTTGGAGGAGGATTGAACACACCCTCATCCACGGTGAAGAGATACTCCACATCATACCATGCCTGGATGAGTACACTGAGGATGCCATACGCCTTGTTGCTCGGCTCGGAAGCCATACGCAATGCCACCTCTCGCTGAATCATACCCGTACAGCAAGGAATGAGTTCCTTATAGTCGAGCATCTTGAAGAAAATCTGCGAAGAGATGTCGTATGGATAATTGCCCGTGAGCACAAAAGGCTTACCATCAAATATCTGGTTGAGGTCCATGCGCAAGAAGTCCTCACCGATGATGTTGTCCTTGAGCTTAGGGAAGTTCTCATGCAGATAAGCCACCGACTCGGAGTCGATTTCCACCGCCTTCACGGGGCGAGGCTTCTCTACAAGATACTGGGTGAGAACACCCATACCTGGGCCTATTTCGAGCACAGGTATATCAGGGCAAGCATCCACCGTATCGGCGATGCGCTTGGCTATATTGAGATCAGTCAAGAAGTGCTGACCCAAATTTTTCTTAGGCTTTACAGCTTTCATATCTTACGTATAAATATATTTATTTTGCAAAAATAACATTATTTTTTGAGAAACCATGCTAATAAAGCTTTTTTTTTTCAACTTTTATGGAAAAAGAGGGAAAAATGTATTACCTTTGCACTTGTTATGGATATAAAGAAGATAGCAAACAATATATTTAAGGTGGCACTGTCGCTCATTTTGGGCGGTGCCATACTCTATTGGATGTATCGCGGATTCGACTTCAGACAGGTGGAGGATGTAGTGCTCCACAAGATGAGTTGGACCTGGATGCTGCTGTCGTTCCCTTTCGGCATCACCGCCCAGATGTTCAGAGGCTGGCGCTGGAAGCAATCGCTTGAGCCAATCGGCGAGAAGACTCGCTCCCATGTGAGCGTCAACTCGATATTCCTCTCTTATGCCCTGAGCCTCGTGATACCGAGAGCCGGCGAATTTGCCCGTTGTGCCGTGCTGAAGAGATGGGATGGCGTATCCTTTCCCAAGGCTTTGGGCACTGTGGTAACGGAGCGAGCCATCGACTCGCTGCTGGTATTGCTCATCACCGCCCTGGTGTTTGTGATGCAAATCCCTGTGTTCTTGAACTTCTTCCGCACCACAGGCACTAGCATGGACAGCATCCTGCACCAATTCAGCGCCACGGGCTATATCGTAACCGCCATCTGCGGCGTGGCTGTGCTCATCTTGCTGCACTTTCTGCTCAAGAAACTCGCTATATATAATAAGGTGAAAGCCACACTGAGCGGACTTTGGCAGGGAGTCATCTCGCTGAAAGGAGTAAAGAACGTGCCGCTCTACATCGCCTTCACACTGGGCATCTGGCTGAGTTACTTCCTGCACTATTATCTCACATTTCAGTGCTTTGAGTCAACGAGCCACCTCAGCCTGATGTGCGGACTGGTTACGTTCATCGTGGGCAGCATCGCCGTCATCGTGCCTACCCCTAATGGCGCAGGTCCTTGGCATTTCGCCGTGAAGACGATGCTCATCCTCTATGGCATCCAGCAGAACGACGCACTCTACTTTGTGCTCATCGTTCACTCGGTACAGACCCTTCTCGTCATCCTCCTAGGTATCTATGCCTGGATAAGCCTCGCTTTCACGAAGAAAGCCGAGGAAGTGAAGAATGAAGAGTGATGAATTCAATAGCATTGAGGGCGTATGCCTAATTATTCATTCTTAATTATAAATTATTAATTAAAACAAAATATTATGGCTGACATTAAGAATCTTAATCCAGTAGAAATCTGGCGTAACTTCGACAAGTTAACACAAGTTCCACGTCCATCAGGACATTTGGAAAAAATTCAGGCTTTCTTGCTCAACTGGGCAAAGGAAGTTGGTGTTGAAGCATTCAAGGATCCAGCAGGCAACATCGTAATGCGCAAGCCTGCCACACCAGGCATGGAGAACCGCAAGGGCGTGATCCTGCAGGCTCACATGGACATGGTGCCTCAGAAATCACCAGACAGCAAGCACAATTTCGAGACCGACCCTATCGAGACCATCATCGATGGCGACTGGGTACGCGCTAACCATACTACCCTCGGCAGCGACGACGGACTGGGCGTAGCTACCATCATGGCTGTCATGGAAGACAAGACCTTGCAGCATGGACCTGTAGAGGGTCTCATCACCGCAGATGAGGAGACTGGCATGTTTGGTGCCAACGACCTGCCAGCAGGCGAGTTGAATGGCGACATCCTGCTTAATCTCGACACTGAGACATGGGGTGAGTTCGTAATCGGTAGCGCTGGTGGTCTGGACATCACAGCTACTCTTGACTATAAAGAGGTGGAGACCGACAAGGAAGATGCAGCCGTCAAGGTAACCCTGAAGGGCTTGAAGGGCGGTCACTCTGGTATCGAGATCAATGAGGGCAGAGCCAATGCCAACAAGTGCATGGTTCGTTTCGTTCGTGAGGCAATCTCTGAGCTCGACGCCCGCTTGGCATCTTGGCAGGGCGGCAACATGCGCAATGCCATCCCATTCCAGGCTGAGGTAGTACTGACCTTGCCAAAGGAGAACGTAGAGGCACTGAACGACATGATAGCAGATTGGAAGGACGAGATTATCGACGAATTCCAGGGCATTGAGGTACCTGAGCACATCGAGTTCTTCGCAGAGAACGTGGAGACACCTAAGAAAGAAGTTCCTCAGGAAATCCAGGACAACTTGGTAGATGCCATTTTTGCTTGCCACGACGGCGTATTGCGTATGGCCCCTTCTATGCCAGGCATCGTAGAGACTTCATCTAACCTCGCCATCATCGAGATTGGCGGTGGCAAGGCTGCCATCAAGATCTTGGCTCGTTCTAGCCACGAATATTACAAGATGTATCTTGCCACCATGTTGGAGAGTTGCTTCTCTATGGCAGGCATGAAGGTAGAGTTCAGCGGCAGCTACGGCGGTTGGAACCCTAACCCTAAGAGCGACATCTTGGAGCACGTACTGAAGGTATACAAGGAGCAGAATGGCGTAGACGGTAAGGTACAGGCTGTACACGCCGGACTGGAGTGCTCTATCATCCTGAGCAAGTACCCAGACCTTGACGTAGTATCATTCGGTCCTACCCTCTTGAGCCCTCACACAGCCAACGAGCGTTGCCAGATTAGCTGCGTGGCTCCATTCTGGAACCTCATGAAGCAGCTCTTGACTGAGATTCCTACTAAATAAGTTTGAAGTTAGGAGTTGCCTAGCGGAATGCAGACTTCTATGTTACAAAAATACTAAAAAAGAAAGCCGAGGAAGAAATTTCTCGGCTTTTTTGTTCCTTGTTTCAATTAAATTGATTACCTTTGCAGTCGGTTTCGCAAGAGTTATAGCATCTTAGTATAAGATATGACAAACTTCTTGCATAAGTTTCATCAAATTAAAAACAAAAATGGACGATTATCACGCGGAGAATTACAACAATTTGTAGGCGTGGAGATTCAGCAAGGCTAATCTCCATACCAAAGTAACTGTATTATTTGGAGATTAGCAAACTATGAAGACTTTTTGGAATATAGATAAGAATCTGACTGTGCTCAATGAGTGGCAGCCAAACTGCTGGATACAAGTAACATGTCCAACCGACGAAGATCAGAGATTACTGGAAGACGAATTCAAAATCCCTGATTACTTCCTCTCGGATATCAGCGATACCGATGAGCGTGCCCGCTATGAATATGACGATGGCTGGATGCTCATCATCCTCCGTATACCTTATGTCAAGGAGATACGCAGCCGTACCCCTTACACCACCGTGCCGCTGGGCATCATCCATAAGCGCGACGTCACCATCACCGTATGCTATTACGAGACCAATATGATGATCGACTTCGTGAGCTACCAGCAGAAGCGCAATGAGGGATTCACGGACTACGTGGATATGATATTCCGCCTCTTCCTCTCCTCAGCCGTATGGTACTTGAAGCGACTGAAGCAAATCAACTCGCTCATCGAGAAGGCAAAGCGCAACCTGGACCATGGCGTGAACAATGAGAGCCTGATAGGTCTGAGCCGTCTGCAAGACTCCCTCACCTACTTCATCACCTCCATCCGAGGCAATGAGAACTTGCTGAGCAAATTGAAGTTCAAACTACAGGTGGATGAGTTGGATGCCGACTTGATTGAGGACGTCAACATCGAGATGACGCAGGCGAGAGAGACCACAAGCATCTATTCCGACATCTTGGAATCAACGATGGACACCTATTCGAGCATCATCAACAACAACATGAATACCACGATGCGTACCTTGACCAGTATCAGTATCGTAATGATGTTGCCAACGCTGATCTCCTCCTTGTTTGGCATGAACCTGCTCAACGGCATGGAGAATAGCCCTTATGGATTTGCATTTGCCCTGATCATATCCGTCATCGTATCGGCATTGTCATGGGGATTCTTGCGTTACAAGCGACTGCTCTAACGATAGACAAATCAGCGTTTTCCCATAGGAAAAGTACTATATAAAGAAAAAAAAGATTAAAAAATCGAATATCTTGCACAGATATTCGATTTTTTTCGTTAAGTTTGCAACTTAATAATAACAAATTATTGTGTGGTCACACCCGTCCTAGAGACCGTGAGACCAAAAGTTAACTCGAATCATAAACTAAACAAAGTGACATGATGGACTCTCAAGAAAACGCCCTGTTGCAGCAGGGAACAGTGGAAGAACCTGCCAAGAAGGCTTATGCTACCAAGCAGGAAGTACTCGAAAGAGTAAAAGAAATCGCTCATAGTGACGAGACACCCCAAAAAGATGAGCTCGACCACTTGAAGACTACTTTCTATAAACTACATCTTGCAGAAAGAGATGCTCAGATGAAAGAGTACCTCGCAGGAGGTGGCGACCCAGAAAAGTACGTACTTCTCCCAGATGACACAGAAGAAGCCTTTAAGGCCGAAATGCAACTCATCAAGGAGAAGAGAGCCAAGATTTTCCTGGCACAGGAAGAGGAAAAGCAAGAGAACCTCAAGAAGAAACTTGAGATTATCGACAAGATAAAAGCTATGGTAACCTCGCCTGAGGATGCCAACAAATCATATCAAGAATTCAAGACTTTGCAGCAGGAGTGGAAAGAGATAAAAGCTATCCCTGTTGACAAGGCTAATGAGGTATGGAAGAACTATCAGCTCTATGTAGAGCAATTCTACGACCTGCTGAAGCTCAACAACGAGGCCCGTGAGTATGACTTCAAGAAGAATCTTGAGGCTAAGACCAAACTCTGCGAAGCTGCCGAAAAGTTGAACGAGGAGAGCGATGTCATCTCAGCTTTCCATCAGTTGCAGGATTTGCACCAGCAGTATCGCGAGATTGGCCCTGTAGCCAAGGAATTGCGCGAAGAGATTTGGGCACGCTTCAAGGCTGCCAGCACTGTGATCAACAAGAAACATCAGCAGTACTTTGAGCAGTTGCGCGCCAAGGAAGAAGAAAACCTCGCCAACAAGACCGCCCTCTGCGAGAAGCTAGAAACCATCAACCTGCAGGAGCACAAGATGGCTTCTGACTGGGAGAAAGCTACCAAGGAGGTCATCGACTTGCAAGCCGAATGGAAAAAGATAGGCTTTGCCCCACAGAAGATGAACGTCAAGATATTTGAGCGTTTCCGCCTTGCCAATGATGAATTCTTCACCAAAAAGGCAGACTTCTTCAAGAAGCTTAAGGAGGTATACACCCAAAATCTCGGGAAGAAGCAAAAGTTGGTAGAGAAAGCCAAAGAATTAGCATCAAGCACAGAGTGGAAGAAGACAGGTGACAAACTTGTTGCCCTCCAAAAGGAGTGGAAATCCATTGGCACAGTGCCTCGCAAGCAAGGCGACCAACTTTGGAAAGAGTTCTTAAACGCATGCAACCAGTTCTTCGATGCTCGCAACAAGCAGAATGCAGGCACTCGCAGCGAAGAGCATACCAACTTGGCCAAGAAGCGTGACATCATAGCTCAGATGAAAGATTTGCTCGAAAACGCAGGCGACGACTTGCAGAAAAAGATTCAAGAGCTCACCACTGCGTACAAGGAAGTAGGTCATGTGCCTTTCAAGGAGAAAGACAAGTTGTATGATGAATACCACAAAGTAGTCAACAAACTATACGCTCAATTGCACGTCAACAACGCCAAGCGCCACCTCAACAACTTCAAGAACAACTTGAAGAACGTGGCAGGTCAAGGCGAAGACGCAGTAAGCACAGAGCGCAACAAACTCTTGCGCCGCTTCGACCAGCTGAAGCAGGAAATCACAACATACGAGAACAACCTCGGTTTCCTCAATGCATCCAGCAAGAAGGGCAACAACCTTGTAGAAGAAATGAATCGCAAGGTAGAGAGACTGAAGACTGACCTGGAACTCGTGAAAGAAAAGATCAAGGCTATTGATGCCGAAGACAAAGAATAAGACAAAAAAAATCTCCGCTGCCAAGATAAGGTAAGCGGGGATTTTTATTTAAATCTCTCTCATCAAATGTTTTCGTTCTCTTTCCTGTCGAGGGAAAAGAAAAAGAGCATCTCTCATTTCTGAAAGACGCTCATTCATTTGTTGTTGGGATACCCGGATTCGAACCAGGAATGACAGGACCAGAATCTGTAGTGTTACCATTACACCATATCCCAATGCTGAATCAGCTCATTAATCTTGCTAAGTGATGTTGGGATACCCGGATTCGAACCAGGAATGACAGGACCAGAATCTGTAGTGTTACCATTACACCATATCCCAATAATGTTAGCAAAGAAGACTTACTGACTTCGTTTTTGCGGGTGCAAAGGTACTACATTTTTTGGAAATAACAAAATTTTTCCCAACTTTTTTCTAAAAAATCTCAATTTTTAGCGATTTTGAGCGATATTTCAGGTATTTAGCGTATCTTTGCAGAAGATAAAACAAAAATAGATAAAGATTAAATGAACACAGTGAAACAACTAGTAGAGACGATCAAAGAAGGTATACAAGAAAAGAAGGGTCAAGATATCGTCATTGCCGACTTGAGCGGCATTGACGGCAGCATCGCCAAATACTTCATCATTTGCCAAGGAGGTTCACCTACACAGGTAGAAGCCATCGCAGAATCCGTAGGTGATCTGTGCAGAAAGAACTTGGGCGAAAAGCCTGTAAACGTGGCAGGCCTGGGCAATGACCAATGGGTGGCAATGGACTTCGTTGATGTATTGGTACACATCTTCTTGCCAGAAGTGAGAGCATATTACGACCTAGAGCATCTCTGGGAAGACGCCAAGCTCACACAGATACCAAATCTTGACTAAGATAGATTAGGAACAAAGATTATATATAAAGGTATATACATATTATATAAATATGGAACAAAGTAACAACTTTAACAATCTGGGCAGAGGCAATGGTCCTAAGATGCCCCGATTCAACATGAACTGGCTATACACCATCATTCTGATAGTACTGATAGCTCTATTCTTCAGTGGGGGTGGTGATGCCTTAGGTGGCAGTGCCGCCAAGGAAGCCTCTTACACCGAGTTTAAGCAATACGTAGACAAGGGATATGTGCTTAGCGTGGTAGCGAACAAGACAGAAAGCACCCTCAAGATATACATCAACCCTAAATATACTCGCGATGTATATAAGATGAGTGCCCAAAACGTGGGACCTAACCCATACGTCAAGGTGCAGTTTGGCTCCATCGACGAGGTAGACCGATATGCCAACGAGATGGTTAAGGAAAAGAAGATCCGCTCCTTCAGCTATGACAACCAGAAGGAGAACGACTTCTTAAGCCTTCTCATCAACCTGGCTCCTCTCCTCTTCTTCTTCCTCTTCATCTTCTGGATGTCTGGAAGAATGGGCAGCGGAATGACAGGAATGGGCGGCGGTATCTTCAGCGTAGGCAAGAGCAAAGCCAAGATGTACGAGAAGGGCAATGCCATCGGCATCACCTTCAAGGACGTGGCTGGTCAGGAAGGCGCCAAGCAAGAGGTACAGGAAATCGTAGACTTCCTCAAGAATCCTCAGAAATATACAGACTTGGGAGGTAAGATTCCAAAGGGCGCCTTGCTCGTAGGTCCTCCAGGAACAGGTAAGACTCTTCTTGCCAAGGCTGTAGCCGGCGAGGCTGGCGTGCCATTCTTCTCAATGAGTGGTTCCGACTTCGTTGAGATGTTTGTCGGCGTGGGAGCTTCACGAGTTCGTGACCTCTTCCGACAGGCTAAGGAAAAATCACCTTGCATCATCTTCATCGATGAGATTGATGCCGTAGGTCGTGCCCGCAGCAAGAACCCAGCCATGGGTGGCAACGATGAGCGAGAGAACACCCTCAACGCCCTGCTTACCGAGATGGATGGTTTCGGCACCAACAGCGGTGTTATCATCTTAGCGGCAACCAACCGTGTGGATATGCTCGATAGCGCCCTGCTCCGTGCCGGACGTTTCGACCGCGAAATCCACGTAGACCTGCCAGGACTCAATGAGCGCAAAGCCATCTTCCAGGTACATCTCAAACCTATCAAGATAGACGATACGGTAGACATCGACCTCTTGGCCCGTCAGACACCGGGATTCTCTGGTGCAGACATCGCCAACGTTTGTAACGAGGCTGCCCTGATAGCAGCTCGCCACGACAAGAAGGCGGTTTGCAAGCAAGACTTCCTGGATGCCGTAGACCGCATCGTAGGCGGTTTGGAGAAGAAGACCAAGGTGATGACAGCCGACGAGAAACGTAGCATCGCCCTCCACGAAGCTGGTCACGCCACCATCTCATGGTTCTGCCAGTATGCCAACCCGCTCATCAAGGTTACCATCGTACCTCGTGGACAGGCTCTTGGTGCAGCCTGGTATCTGCCAGAGGAGCGTCAGATAACCACCAAGGAGCAGATGCTCGACGAGATGTGCTCATTGATGGGTGGACGTGCCGCAGAGGAACTCTTCACAGGTCATATCTCCTCAGGAGCCATGAACGACCTGGAGCGTGCAACCAAGAGTGCTTACGGCATGGTAGCTTATCTGGGTATGAGCAAAACTTTGCCAAACATCTGCTATTATAATCAGAATGAATATTCATTCCAGCGTCCATATTCAGAGACCACAGCTCGCGAGATAGACCAAGAGGTGCTCCAGATTGTGAACGAGCAATATACTCGCGCCAAGAACATCTTGATGGAACACAAGGAAGGTCACAACGCCCTTGCCGAGCTCTTGATTCAGAAGGAGGTCATCATGGCAGAAGACGTAGAGAAGATCTTCGGCAAGCGCCAGTGGTTGAGCCGTTCTCAGGAAATCATGGAAGATGAACAGCCTAAGATTGACGATGATGCCGTAAAGGACATCCCAGAGGTAAAGGCTGCCATCGAGGAGCATGAAGCCAAGAAGCATGAGGCCGAGAATACTTCAGACGAGAATAAGACAAAAAACTCTGACGAAGATAAGAGTGAGAACGCAAAGGAAGATAACAACAACGAATAACAAGCAAACGTTATGACAGACAAGCAAAAGAATCTGATTATAAGAACCATCACTGGCGTATTGTTCGTCGTATGTATGGTATCTTGCTTCCTCAATCCGAGAGCGATGGTATTCCTTTTCGCTCTCATCACCGGATTAAGCATCTGGGAATACTGTGGACTGGTGAACCAGAAAGAGAATGTCTGCGTGAATCGCTTCATCTCTACCGTGGCAGGAGTTTACTTCTTCCTTGCCGTGGCTGGATTCAGAACGGGCATGGTCAGCAACTTTGTGGTATTCGTACCTTACTTGCTCACCATCGTATACCTCTTTATCGGAGAGCTGTACACAGGCAATAAGGACGCCATCAACGACTGGGCTTACACCATGCTCTCGCAGATGTACATTGCCCTGCCATTCTCGATGATCAACATCTTGGCTTTCGAAAGTTCCGCTTTCGATGGACAGATCCATTATGATATGCTCCTTCCTTTGAGCATCTTCATCTTCCTCTGGACCAACGATACAGGTGCTTACTGTAGCGGTTCGCTCTTTGGCAAGCACAAGCTCTTCCCTCGCGTTAGTCCTGGCAAGAGTTGGGAAGGCAGCATTGGCGGAGGTATCTTCGTTCTCATCGCTGCTGGCATCATCGGCTATATCGCCAATGATGGTGAAGCACACCGCCTGAGCATCTTGGGCTGGGAAGGTCTGGGACTCGTCGTTGTGTTCTTTGGCACATGGGGCGACTTGGTAGAGAGTCTCTTCAAACGCACACTCGGCGTGAAGGACAGCGGCAACATCCTGCCAGGACATGGCGGTATGCTCGATCGCTTCGACTCTTCGCTGATGGCTATACCAGCAGCTGTCATCTACCTATACACATTGCAACTTTTCGCATAAAGACATAAGATTCAGGATGATTGTTCTTTCTTATTATGCACAATAACGGCATGAAAGAGGAAGGACTATCATCCTTTTTTCTTTTCACTAAAAAAAACAGTTCACATTACTCATAAAACAGTATATATTTTAACCAACTAAATAAATTACTTACATGAAAATGAAAAAACTTTTCACCCTACTTGTAGCCCTATTCTGTATGGCACAAGTCAACGCAGCCAACCCAGTCAAGCAATGGGGACAGTTGCAGGTAAAAGGTGCGCAACTTTGCGACCAGAGTGGTAACCCTGTAGTATTGAGAGGTGTGAGCCTAGGATGGCACAACATCTGGCCTCGATTCTACAACAAGGAAGCCGTAAAATGGCTTGCCAACGACTGGCACGCCAACATCATTCGTGCAGCCATGGGCATCCAGATAGAAGACAATTACCTGGAGAACCCTGAGTTTGCCCTCAAGTGCATCACCAATGTAGTGGATGCAGCCATCAAGAATGGCACTTACGTTATCATCGACTGGCATGCCCACAAGATGCACACCAACGAAGCCAAAGCATTCTTTAGCAAGATGGCACAGAAATACGGCAAGTATCCTAACGTAATCTACGAGCTCTACAATGAGCCAGTAGAAGACAAGTGGGAAGACCTGAAAGTATATGGCAAGACCATCATCGACGAAATCAGAAAGTACGACCCAGACAATATCATTCTCATGGGCTGTCCTCACTGGGATCAAGACATTGATCTCGTGGCAAAAAGCCCTATCGAGGGAGTAAGCAACGTGATGTATACGCTCCACTTCTACGCAGCTACCCACAAAGATTACCTGCGCGATAAATTGGAGGCTGCCGTCAAGAGCGGTCTGCCTGTCTTCGTTTCAGAATGCGCTGGTATGGAAGCATCAGGCAATGGTCCTTTGGCACCAGATGAGTATCAGAAATGGCTCGACGTAATGGAGAAGAACAAGGTGAGCTGGGTAAACTGGTCGGTTTCAGACAAAGACGAAACCTGCTCCATGATTCTGCCCCGTGCCAAAGCTACCGGCAAGTGGACACCAGACCTCATCAAGCCTTGGGGCAAGATGGTGAAAGATGCCTTGACTAAATACAATAAGTAAACGACATCTTATTCACATAAAATATAATGGGCGATTCTCCTAAGAGAGTCGCCCATCATTATTAAGTATCTGCTCACGCAGAGCTTGATCCTTATGTTCAAAGGTATCCGCCTCACGAGCTAGTTCCTCTGCTTTTCTTTTAGCAGCCTCTGCCTCCGCTATGGCTTTCAGTCTTGCTCGTTCAGCAGCTTCTGCAGCAGCCTTGGCTTCTGCCTCCGCACGCTTCTTCGCCAAGCGAAGCAACTCCTCACGGCGTTTCACCAGCAAGTCGTATATGATGTCTGCCGCATTGTCTGGTGCCACTTGATTGCCCAAACGTTGGCGTACATCTTGATAACCCGCCAACATTTTTTCCCTTTCAGGCTGCCCTGGCAAGATTTTATACAACTCATTGGCAATACCATCCACTGTAAATCTATCAGCCAGCATCTCACGCACAATTTCCTTGTTAGCCACCAGATTGACCAGCGAGATATACTTTACCTTAATGATATGATTGAAGGCAAAGCGGATGAGCTTCGGTACTGGTGTCTCATAGCACACAACCTGTGGCACATCAAAGAGAGCCGTCTCTAGGGTGGCAGTACCACTGGTCACAAGAGCAGCTGTAGAGTGAGCCAAGAGTGAATAAGTCTTATTGCGAACCAAACTAACCGGCATACCCTTCAAGAATTTCTCATAATACTTGTCGTCTACCGATGGAGCTCCAGCCAGCACCAGTTGATAATCCTCATATCGCTCAGCCACCTCTATCATTGCAGGCAAGTTGTCTTTGATTTCCTGCAATCTACTGCCAGCCAGCAATGCTATGATCGGCTTACTCTTGTCAAGATTATTTTCCAAACAGAAATCTTCAAATCCCTGATGATAGGCTGTTCTGAATTCATTCACTTCTTGTGCAGTAGGGTTGCCCACATAGTGGATAGGATAACGATGCTTCTTCTCATAGAAAGGCACTTCGAACGGCAAGATGGAGAACATCTGAGCTATATCCCTCTTGATGCTCTTGATGCGCCATTCTTTCCAAGCCCATATCTTAGGCGAGATATAATAATAGGCAGGAATATTGGTCTTCTTTTTCAAGAACTTAGCTATACTCAGATTGAATCCTGGATAATCTACCAAGATTACCACATCTGGCTTCCAGCGCACGATATCCTCCTTGCACATCTTCATATTGGCGAAAATAGTGCCCAGATGCAAGAGTACAGGAACGAATCCCATATAGGCCAACTCCTTATAATGCTTGACACGAGTCCCCCCTTCGGCAGCCATCAAATCACCACCGAAGAAACGGAACTCCGCAAATTCGTCCACATTTTTCAACGAGCGCATCAACCTACTGGCATGCAAGTCGCCACTAGCCTCGCCTACGATCAAATAGTACTTCATAACTTATTATTTTCAAGCCAACTATAGTCTGTTACATCTATCTTGGTTGGAGTGATGGCAATATAGCCATGCTTCAAAGCCCATTGATCCGTATCAGACGCATCGGGTTCATCATTCTGATATTCGCCCACCATCCAATAGTAATCGTAGCCACGAGGATGACGCTCTTTCACTACCTCATTAATCCAAGAGCCACGAGTCATACGGCAAGTCTTGAAGCCCTTGAATGGTGGAAGCTCAGGGAAGTTAACATTCAGGCAAGTGCCTAGCGGCAAGCCCTTTTCCAAGACCATGTTCACCACCTTCACCACTCCATCACGCAATGGAGTGAGGTCGGCATTCTCATCATAATTACAACTACTGAAGGCCACACTCGGAATATACTTCATACATCCCTCCTTAGCCACCCCCATGGTACCAGAGTAATGGTTATTGACACTGGAATTGTCACCATGGTTGATACCGCCCAAAATCAGATCAGGCTTTCTGCCTGCCAAAAGTTGGTCAAGGGCAATCTTCACACAGTCCACAGGAGTTCCACTGCACGACCACACCTCCACATCGCCCATATTATGTCTGCGTTTCAATCTCAGAGGCGCTGTAGCCGAGAAGGCACAGGCAAAGCCCGAGCGCGCACTCTCAGGAGCCACAACCAGAAGTTCACACCAGTCCTTGAGAAAGCTCACAAGAGTCTTGATTCCATTGGCATGATAGCCATCATCATTCGAAATTAACACTAAAGGTCTCTTATTTTCCATAAAAATATCTTTCTTTTTGGTGCAAAAGTACGAAAAAACCTTTAAACTCACATATTTCTCACATTATTTTTGTATCTTTGCCGAAAAATTTTATGGTGAAAGGGCATTTTTGAGCCCTAATTGCCAACTTGGACTATATTTAGAGACTAAGAAAATGGGAAAAATAATCGCATTAGCTAATCAGAAAGGTGGCGTCGGAAAGACTACCACAACCATCAACTTGGCAGCTTCGTTAGCCACTCTTGAGAAAACAGTGCTTGTAGTAGATGCCGACCCTCAAGCCAACGCATCAAGCGGTCTGGGTGTAGACATCAGCGAAGTGGACTGTTCGCTCTACGAGTGCATCATCGATCATGCCGATGTCCGTGATGCCATCTACACCACCGACATCGACGGGCTGGACATCATTCCTAGCCACATCGACTTGGTTGGTGCAGAAATAGAGATGCTCAATCTGAAAAATCGCGAGAAAGTTATCAAGACATTGCTCGAACCTATTCGTGATGAGTACGACTACATCCTCATCGACTGCTCTCCATCACTTGGTCTCATCACCGTAAATTCTCTGACGGCAGCCGACAGCGTGATTATCCCTGTACAGTGTGAATACTTCGCATTGGAAGGAATCAGCAAGTTGCTCAACACCATCAAGATCATCAAGAGCAAGCTCAATCCGAGACTCGAAATTGAGGGATTCCTGCTTACCATGTATGATAGCCGTCTCAGACTTGCCAACCAGATATACGACGAGGTAAAGCGCCACTTCCAGGAATTGGTGTTCAAGACCGTTATCCAGCGCAACGTAAAGCTGAGCGAAAGTCCAAGCCACGGATTGCCAGTCATCCTCTACGATGCAGAATCCAACGGAGCCAAGAACCACTTGGCATTGGCAAAAGAAATCATCAATAAGAATTCATAAAAAATGGCAGTACACAAGAAATACAATAATGGAACTAAAAGCAACGCCCTGGGACGAGGACTCGATGCCCTCATCTCTACAGAGAGCGTTCGCACACAAGGCAGCAGCACTATCAATGAAATACCTCTCGACCAGATAGAGGCTAATCCCAACCAACCTCGACGAGAGTTTGACGAGGAAGCCTTGCACGAACTTGCCGAGAGCATCAAGGCCATAGGCATCATTCAGCCTATCACCCTGCGCCAAGTGGCAGAAAACAGATTCCAGATCATAGCTGGTGAGCGCCGTTGGCGTGCATCGCAGCTAGCAGGACTCTTGGCTATCCCAGCATACATCCGCACCATCAGCGATGAAAACGTGATGGAGATGGCTCTGGTAGAGAATATACAGCGCCAAGACCTCAATGCCATCGAAATAGCCTTGGCTTACGAGCACTTGCTGGAGAATGAGGGCATGACTCAGGAGAAGATTTCCGAGCGTGTGGGCAAGAGCCGAGCTGCCATCGCCAACTATCTGCGACTGCTCAAGTTGCCAGCTCAGGTACAGATGGCATTGCAGAAGAAAGAAATCGACATGGGACATTGCCGTGCGCTCTTGGCGCTCGACAGTCCATCGCTCCAAATCAAACTATTCAAGGAGATACAAAAAAATGGGTATTCAGTAAGAAAAGTAGAAGAAATGGTGCAGCGACTCAAGAATGGCGAAGACATCGAGAGTGGCAAGAAGACCATCACATCCAAGGTGCAATTGCCAGAGGAGTTTACCGCCCTCAAGAATCGCTTGTCGCAATTCCTCAACACCAAGGTGCAGTTCACCTGCTCGCCTAAGGGCAAAGGTAAGATTAGCATACCTTTCGACAATGAAGAGCAGCTAGAGCGCATCATGAATATGTTCGACCAACTGAAACAAGAATAAAAAGACGTTTCGAAAGAAAGAATTAGAAAAAGTGAATTTAAAATTATCACATATCTGTATGACGGCACTGATGCTGGCTTGCTCCTTGTCCTCTTTCGCCCAGAAGACGAGAGAGAAGACAGATGTCAGCGTACCAGACATAGCTTCGGCCGACTCGGCAAAGATGTCGGTCGACTCGGCACTTCATGCCAATGACAGCGTGCAGCTAGCCAAGCTCAACCAGTCATTACAGCCAGTCAAGAAAAAGCGCGATTGGGCTACTTGGCGTCCAGACACCAAGCGAGCCATGTGGCTTGCCCTGGTATTGCCAGGAGCCGGACAAATATACAATCGCAAATACTGGAAACTGCCTATCATTTACGGCGGTTTCGTGGGCTGTGCCTATGCCATCACCTGGAACAACCAGATGTATCATGACTATTCGCAAGCCTACATGGACATCATGGATGATGACCCCAACACGCAGAGCTACAACCAGTTCTTGCACCTAGGAGCCACCATCGATGCCTCCAATATCGAGAGATACAAGGAGATATTCCGCAAGCGTAAGGACAAATATCGCAGATGGCGAGACATGGGAACATTTGTGATGATAGGCATCTATGCCTTCTCGGTCATCGACGCTTATGTGGACGCATCACTCTCTGAGTTTGACATCTCAGACGACCTCACCCTCAGAGTGGAGCCCACTATGCTGAACGATAACCGCTACAACAATCCGCTACGCTCAGGAGCACTGGGAGTGCAATGCTCTCTCACCTTCTAGGAAGTGAAGATTTTACTATACATTATATATATAATAAGAAACAAAGCTATAAAATAGACGAGAAATAAAATCAAGATGAAGAAAATATTAGTAATGGCAGCCGCCCTATTGTTCAGTATCCAGGGCATACAAGCTCAAACCGACAGCACTGACGAAGAGGACGATGTAATCACAGTAACCGATAAGGACGGACAGGAAGAGGAAATCGAGATACCAGAGGGTTTGGAAGATAACCTCGACAGCCTCCTACACCTCTATAACGCACAAACCTATCTGATGGCAGACACTTCATGCAACTATCGTGACGTGAACCCCGTGTTTGAAAAAGAGGTATACATCGACCGCTTGAAGCGATTGCCTACACTCATAGAAATGCCATACAATGAAGTGGTACAGAAGTTTATCGACCGCTATAGTGGCAAACTGCGCCGCTCTGTGAGCTTCATGCTCGGAGCCAGCAATTTCTATATGCCTATCTTCGAGGAGGCTCTGGAGGCTTACAACATTCCTTTGGAATTGAAGTACCTGCCTGTCATCGAGTCGGCTCTCAATCCTAAGGCTGTATCTCGTGTAGGAGCCACCGGCTTGTGGCAGTTCATGCTCCCTACAGCCAAGCGTTATGGTCTGGAGATCAACACACTCGTGGATGAGCGCCGCGACCCAGTGAAGGCTTCCTATGCAGCCGCCCACTATCTGAGCGACCTGTACAAGATATTCGACGATTGGAGCTTGGTCATCGCAGCCTACAACTGTGGACCTACCAATGTCAACAAGGCCATCCATCGTGCCAAGGGCAATGCCGATTACTGGAATATTTATCCTTACCTGCCAAAGGAGACAAGAGGATATGTACCAGCATTTATCGCTGCCAACTACATTATGAACTATTACTGCGACCACAACATCTGTCCGATGGTAACAGAATTGCCAGCCAAGACAGACACCGTGGTTGTAGACAAGGATATCCACATGGAGCAGATAGCCCAGGTGCTCAACATCAACATTGAGCATCTGCGTAATCTTAATCCACAGTATCGCCATGACATCATCAATGGTCTCAACAAGCCTATGGCACTCCGTTTGCCATCTACACTCATTGGCGCCTTCATCGACCAGGAAGACTCCATCAGTGCCTACCGAGCAGACGAGTATCTGCAGAAGCGCACCTTGGTAGATGTCAACGACGCCGAGCCAAGCTATAGTCGCTCTCGCAGCAGCTACAGTCGCCATAGCAGCAGCTCATCTTCCCGCAGTAGCAAGCGTGGCGGCAAGAACAGCCGCAAAGGCAAGAAAGGCAGGAAGAGCAACAATAGTCGTGGTAAGAGCGTAACCATCAAGAGCGGCGACACACTCTCTGAGATTGCAGCACGCAATGGTACCACTGTGAAGAAGCTTCGCAAGCTCAACAAGATTTCAGGCAACAACATCCGTGCGGGTAAGAAACTCAAGGTAAAATAATTTTTATTGGAGGGTACTACTATGGACGAACAGAACTTGAAAGATCTAGAAAGAGAGCAGGCAGACAACAAGCTGATAGGCGATGCCTTTCAGCATCTGCTCGACACCTACCTCAGTTCGCGACATCGCAAGAAGGTAGATATAGTAACCAAGGCATTCAACTTTGCCCGTCAGGCGCACAAAGGCGTGCGCCGACTGTCGGGCGAGCCTTACATCATGCACCCTATCGCCGTGGCTCAGATAGCCTGCGAGGAGATGGGGCTGGGCTCCACAAGCATCTGTGCAGCCCTGCTTCATGATGTGGTAGAAGATACCGACTATACCGTAGAGGACATCGAAAACATCTTTGGTGCCAAGATAGCCCAGATTGTGGATGGACTCACCAAGATTAGTGGCGGTATCTTTGGCGACAAGGCATCAGCCCAAGCAGAAAACTTCAAGAAGTTGCTGCTCACCATGAGTGATGACATCCGTGTGATCCTCATCAAGATATGCGACCGTTTGCACAATATGCGAACACTCGCCTCACAACCAGCTAACAAGCAATACAAGATAGCCGGCGAAACCTTATATATATATGCACCGCTAGCCAACCGACTCGGCTTGAACAAAATCAAGACCGAACTGGAAGACCTCAGTTTCCGTTACGACCATCCGCAGGAGTATGCCAACATAGAGCATAAACTTGCCGATACCGAGGCGCAACGCGACATACTCTTTGACAATTTCACAGCTCCTATCCGAGAAGAACTCGACAAGCTAGGCGTAGAATACAAGATCAAGGCACGTGTAAAGAGTCCTTATTCCATTTGGAACAAGATGCAGAACAAGCACGTATCCTTCGACGAAATCTACGACATCCTTGCCGTGCGCATCATCTTTACACCTAAGAATAGAGCCAACGAGGTGAATGAGTGCTTCAACATCTATGTGGCTATCAGCAAGATATATAAGAGCCACCCAGACCGTCTGCGCGACTGGTTGAGCCACCCTAAGGCCAATGGCTATCAGGCCCTCCACGTTACCCTGATGAGTAAACTAGGACGCTGGATAGAGGTGCAGATTAGAAGCGACCGCATGGACGAGATAGCCGAAAAAGGCTTTGCTGCCCACTGGAAATACAAGGAAGGCGGCGAATACACGGAGGATGAGAACGAACTCAACGACTGGCTCAGCACCATCAAGGAGATACTCGATGATCCTCAGCCAGACGCCATGGACTTCCTTGATGCCATCAAGCTCAACCTCTATGCATCCGAAATCTTCGTCTTCACCCCTAAGGGCGAAATCAAGACGATGCCTGCGGGCTGTACGGCTCTCGACTTTGCCTTCCAGATACATACCTTCCTGGGAAGCCACTGTATTGGTGCCAAGGTGAACCACAAGCTCGTACCGCTGAGCCACAAGCTCAATAGCGGCGACCAGGTGGAGATTCTCACCTCCAAGAGCCAGCATGTACAACCTAGCTGGATCAACTTCGTGAGCACAGCCAAGGCTAAGAGCAAGATACAAGCCATCTTGCGCCGCGATTCCCGAGAGATACAGAAGAAGGGCGAGGGCATCCTCCTAAACTGGGTGAAGAAGAACGGCATGGAGATGACCACATCCGTCATCGACCGCCTGTGCGACTTCCACAACATCCAGAAGCACGAAAACTTCTTCCAGTCATTGGGCGAGCACTGCATCATCCTGGGCGACAAGGACCTAGACGAATTGCAGGGCAAGAACAAGAAGCAGAAGCAATCTTCCAGCTGGCGAGACTACATCCCATTCCTCACCAAGAGCAAGGAGAAGGCTGACGATACCGGCACGGTGAAACCACAGGAACTCTTCATCGTGGGCAAGGACTTCAACAAGAAGAAGCCACTCATCATCACCGAGGAGAACATCAATCAGTTTATCTTCCCTGATTGTTGCCATGCCATCCCAGGCGATGACGTGATGGGATATATCGACAATAAGAATCGCATCGAGATCCACAAGCGCTCCTGCGATGTAGCAGCCAAGTTGAAGTCCAGCTTCGGCAATCGCATCGTCGATGCTAAGTGGGATATGCACAAGCAGTTGCTCTTTGACGCCACTATCGAAATCAAGGGCATCGACCGCAAGGGTATGCTCCTGGATGTGAGCAAGGTGATCAGCGACCAGCTGGGCATCAACATCCATAAGCTCACCATCAGCAGCGACAACGGTATCTTCGACGGAACCATCGAACTTCGCATCCACGACCGTGACGAGGTGAAGAACATCATGGACCAGCTGAAGACCATCGAAGACCTGCAAGACGTGCAACGCATTCTCTAAAAACAAACAAAAAACATAACAATGAACAAGCTACTATTAGTCATCATCAGCTTGCTGGCAGCAGTCAACATCTCTGCTGCCAACAAGTATGACAATCCCGACACCATCGTGGTATCCAGAGATGGGACGGGCGAGTTTAGAACCATTGACGAGGCCATCGAGGTGTGCCGTGCCTTTATGGATTACACCAAGGTAATCTATGTGAAGAAGGGCGTGTACAAGGAGAAGCTCATCATCCCATCATGGCTCACCAACATCACCATCTGTGGTGAAGACCGTGACAACACCATCATTACTTGGGACGACCACGCCAACATCCTCATGCCTATAGGCGGACTCGACTCCGAGGCAGCGGTGAAGGGCAAGCCAATGGGCACCTTCCGCACCTATACCCTCAAGGTACAAGGCACTTACTTCACCCTGGAGAACATCACCATCGAGAACAATGCTGCCAAGCTTGGCCAAGCCGTAGCCCTACACCTGGAGGGCGATCACATCTTGATACACAACTGTCGCCTCTTGGGCAATCAAGACACGGTGTATACCGGCATGGCTGGCAGCCGCATCGCTTTCTACGACTGCTATATCGAGGGAACCACCGATTTCATCTTTGGTCCATCAAGAGCATGGTTTGAGAATTGTGAGATTCATAGCAAGGCAAATAGCTACATCACGGCAGCCTCTACCCCTGCTGGTCAGGAATACGGCTATGTGTTCAACAAGTGCAAACTCACAGCCGAGCCAGGAGTAGACAAGGTATACCTAGGCAGACCTTGGCGTCCATACGCAGCCACCATCTTCATGAATTGCGAGATGGGAAGCCACATCTTAGCTGCTGGTTGGGACAACTGGCGCAATCCTAAGAACGAGGAGACCGCACGCTATGCCGAATATGGCAACCATGGACCAGGAGCCTCCACCAAGGGCAGAGTGGCATGGGCTAAGCAGCTCACCAAGAAGGAAGCAGCCAAGGTTACCATCATGAATGTATTCGGCGAAGAGGCCTGGTAATTTTCTTCATTAGACAAGTTGGTCCAGCTGTTTTTTCAGATCCTTCAGCTGGTCTCTTACACTGATAAGGGTGTCGAGAACGTCAGATGACTTCTCGGCACCTGTTCTGTTTTGTGCCAGATACTTACGCGCCGCAGCTATCTTCAGTCCCTTCACCTTGATGAGACTGTAGATGACTTTTATCTGCTCAATATCCTTCTCTGTATACTGGCGCACCTTGTTGCCCGAAACCTTCGGTTTGAGGAAAGGAAATTCCTTTTCCCAATATCTCAGGGTCGACTCATTAACATCTATCATTTCGGCCACTTCCTTGATAGAATAGTACAATTTCTTGCTTTTATCTGAATTTAATGCCATATTTTACCACTTTATTTTCAAAAATAATTAATTTAATTGCAAATTTAAGCAATTCTTATTATCTTTGCAAAGATTTTCGGAAGAAAATGCCCTAAAGGGCAAAATTTAACAGAAATTAAAGACAAAATAAAAAAGATATGATGACAGCTAATGAAGTGCGCGAATCCTTCAAGAAGTTCTTCGAGGGAAAAGGCCACAAGATTGTTCCATCAGCACCTATGGTGATCAAGGATGACCCTACGCTGATGTTTACAAATGCTGGTATGAACCAGTGGAAAGACATCATCCTCGGTACTAAGGACCCAGGCAAGGATGTACGTCGTGTTGATACGCAGAAATGTCTCCGTGTGAGCGGTAAGCACAACGACCTCGAAGAGGTTGGTCACGATACTTACCACCACACCATGTTCGAGATGCTCGGCAACTGGAGCTTTGGCGACTACTTCAAGGAGGGCGCCATCGACATGGCTTGGGAATACCTCACTGAGGTTTTGAAACTCAACCCAGACGACCTCTACGTTACCGTATTCGAGGGTAGCAAGGAGGAAGGCTTGGAGCGCGACAACGAGGCTGCTGGCTTCTGGGCTAAGCACGTGCCTGCCGACCACATCATCAATGGTAACAAGCACGACAACTTCTGGGAGATGGGCGATACAGGTCCTTGCGGTCCTTGCT
>URLG01000040.1 GCA_900548535.1 Candidatus Segatella intestinihominis
AGATTAATATCCTCGATACTCCTGGACACTCTGACTTCGGTGGTGAGGTGGAGCGTGTGCTCAACATGGCAGACGGTTGCCTACTCCTCGTCGATGCGTTCGAGGGCCCTATGCCTCAGACTCGATTCGTGCTGCAGAAGGCTTTGCAGCTCGGACTCAAGCCTATCGTTGTGGTAAACAAGGTGGACAAGCCTAACTGCCGCCCTGAGGAGGTGTATGAGATGGTGTTCGACTTGATGTGCGACCTCAACGCTACAGAGGATCAGCTCGACTTCCCAGTGGTTTATGGCTCTGCCAAGAACGGCTGGATGGGCGAGGACTATAATACCCCTACTGATAATATCGACTATTTGCTCGACAAAATTATCGAGGTAATCCCTGCTCCTAAGCAGTTGGAGGGTACTCCTCAGCTCTTGATCACATCGCTCGACTATAGTTCTTATACGGGTCGTATCGCTGTGGGTCGTGTACATCGTGGTACACTAAAGGATGGCATGAACATCACTATCTGCCATCGCGACGGTACCCAGGAGAAGACTAAGATCAAGGAGCTCCACACCTTCGAGGGTATGGGACATAAGAAGACAGACCATGTAGACTCAGGCGACATCTGCGCCGTTATCGGTTTGGAGAAGTTCGAGATTGGTGATACCATCTGCGACTACGAGAATCCGGAGCCACTGCCACCTATCGCTGTGGACGAGCCTACCATGAGTATGCTCTTCACCATCAATGATTCTCCTTTCTTTGGCAAGGAGGGCAAGTTCTGTACCTCTCGCCACATCCAGGATCGCTTGAACAAGGAGCTGGAGAAGAACCTAGCTCTGCGCGTGCAGCCATTTGAGGATACTACTGATAAGTGGATTGTCTCAGGTCGTGGTGTGCTCCACCTCTCTGTGCTCATCGAGACCATGCGTCGTGAGGGCTATGAGCTCCAGGTGGGTCAGCCTCAGGTTATCTACAAGGAGATAGACGGCGTGAAGTGCGAGCCAGTGGAGGAGTTGACCATCAACGTACCAGAGGAGTTTGCTTCTAAGATGATTGATATGGTTACCCGCCGTAAGGGTGATATGACTTCTATGCTGAATATGGGCGAGCGTGTGGATATCGAGTTCGATATCCCTTCACGCGGTATCATAGGTCTGCGTACCAATGTGTTGACAGCTTCTCAGGGTGAGGCTATCATGGCTCACCGCTTCAAGGAGTATCAGCCATACAAGGGTGAGATTAGCCGCCGCTCCAATGGTAGCATGATTGCGCTCGAAACCGGTACTGCCTTTGCTTACGCTATCGATAAGCTGCAGGATCGTGGTAAGTTCTTCATCGACCCGGGTGAGGAGGTTTACGCTGGTGAGGTAGTGGGCGAGCATGTCCATGAGAACGACCTTGTGATCAATGTAACCAAGGCTAAGCAGCTGACCAACGTACGTGCTTCTGGTTCTGATGACAAGGCTCGCGTGATCCCTAAGACCGTGATGAGCCTTGAGGAGTGCTTGGAGTATATCCGTGAGGATGAGTACGTAGAGGTTACTCCTAAGAGCATGCGTATGCGCAAGGTGATCTTGGATCACTTGGAGCGCAAGCGCAGTAACAAAGAATAAGTCCAGGCTTATATATAAATGGATCCATAAGAATTCCCCTCTTGCCGAATGTAAATTCGTCATTTGGGGATTCTTTTTTATGTTGGATTGAGAATGTTTTATAGATTTTGGCTTTTTGATATGTTGTGGAGATTTTTTAGAAAGTTTGCGTTGCCTTGCTCCTTGGTGATAGGAGTGGTGGTATATCTGATATTTGCCAATGTGCCCTTCTTGGAGCCTATTGGTGATTGGAGCGGTCCGCGCTTGGTGAAGCTGATGCCGTGGGTGCTCTTCATGTTGCTCTATGTTACCTTCTGCAAGATAGACATCAAGGAGATGAAGCCGAAGTCATGGCATTTCATCTTGCAGCTCATCCGTACCTCGCTGGCACTGATGATGGTGGTGCTCATCTTCGAGTTTGCCGGCAGTTATGAGACCAAGCTCATCTTGGAGGGAGCCTTCATCTGCTTCATCTGCCCTACGGCGGCATCGGTGGCTGTGGTCACGGAGAAGTTGGGCGGCAGCATAGGTTCGCTCACCACGTATACGGTCATCGCCAATATCTTCACGATGGTCATTATTCCTAGCCTCTTCCCGATGGTAGAGAAGGGAGCTGACGTTTCGTTCTTGATGATGAGTGCCATGGTGTTCAGAAATGTTACCACGGTGCTGGTGGTGCCATTGGTCTTGGCGCTGCTCTCTCGCCTATACATCCCTAAGTTTGTGGAGCTGGTGAAGCGAGTGCCCGATTTGGGTTTCTATATGTGGTGTTTCAATCTCACGATATTGATGGGCGAGACCATGAGGAATATTCTCCATGCCCAGGTATCGGGCTGGGTCTTGGCATTGCTGCTCGTCGTGCCTCTGCTGGTATGCCTCATCCAGTTTTCCATCGGCAAGGCTGTGGGTCGACATTTCGGCGATAGCATCAGTGCTGGTCAGGCGCTAGGGCAGAAGAATACCATCGTGGGCATCTGGCTCACCCTTACCTTCCTCAATCCGCTTGCTGCCGTAGCTCCAGGAGCATACGTGGTATGGCAGAACCTGGTAAATGGTTGGCAGTTATGGTATAAGGAGAAGTATGGCAAACTGAAATGGTAAGCATATACGAGAAAAGGAGTATCGCAGCGTGGATGTGCGATACTCCTTTTCTCATATTTATATATATATATTAATCCTGGGTAGGATAGATGAGGTTCTCGTCCTTGATTACATTGAGCACCTCTTCGAGATATTTCTTGGCTTCATACTTTGCCATTGGCAGGTCATGGAGCAGATAGTTGCCGCAGTCCTTGGCTGCCTGGCCTGGGATTTCTCCCTCATAGTCAGCGATAAACTTAAAGGTGCGCTTCATCAGTTCCACGATGTCGCGGCTCTCCAAGTCGCCACGTATCAGGAGGTAATTGCCAGTGAGGCAACCCATTGGCCCCCAGTAGATGATGCGGTCTTTCCACTCCTCATCATTGCGCAGATAGGTGGCAGCGAGGTGCTCGATGGTATGGATGGCACCATTGTGCAGGCAAGGCTCCTGATTAGGCACCTTCATGCGGATGTCGAATGTGGTTACTACTTCTCCGCCCACTTCGTCCTTACGACTTACGTAGATGCCACGGAGCAACTTGTTATGATTGATTGTAAAACTTGGTATCTTGTTCATATTACTTTGAACTTTGAATATTGAACTTTTAACTTTATGATTACTTTTTACTTTGAACTTTGAGCTTTGAACTTTGAACTTTATGATTACTTTTACTTTGAACTCTGAGCTTTGAACTTTGAACTTTATGATTACTTTTACTTTGAACTCTGAATATTGAACTTTATAATAATCCGTATGGCATATCATAAAGTTCAAAGCTCAAAGTTCAAAGTTCAAAGCTCAAAGTTCAAAGTTCAAAGTTCAATGTTACAGACTCTCCAAGAAAGCCTTGGTCACATTGAATGATCCCTCTGCCATCTTAGCCCAGAAGTCGAAATACTGCTGTGCCTTGGTGTCCTTCAGCGGCACATCGCTGATGATGCGGAAGGATATGAATGGAGTTTTGTAGATGTGGCAAGTCTGAGCGATGGAGCAGCTCTCCATATCCACAGCCATAGCCTCGGGGAAGTGTTCCAAGATGGAGCGCATCTTCTCCTTGCTATCCACAAACCATTCGCCGCTAACTATCTGTCCGGCGTGTATCTTAGGGTGCTTGTTGGCTGGCAAGTTGTTGATGTTGAGAGCCTTCTCTACATATTCCTTTGGAGTCTTAAAGGTGGCAGGCATACCCAGTATCTGTCCGTATTCGCACTCCTCGCCGCAGTAGGCATCGTGGTATACGCACTCAGTGGCAACCACCACCTCGGTAACGTTGAGGTTGATGTCGGCTCCTCCAGCCACGCCCGATGAGATAACGAGGTCAGGGTGATAATTGTCTATCATCTCCACAGCGCCGATGGTGCTATTCACCTTGCCGATGCCGCACTGCTGCATCACCACCTCGTTGTCGCCTATCTTGCCCAGCACGAAGTCCTTATGGTTCTTTCGTTCTGTCTGTGACTGAGTTAATAAAGTCTTGAGTTGCGTGAACTCCTTGTCCATCGCAACGATAATACCAATCTTCATATTATTATGTTGTGTCTATTATTTTTTCGGGGTGCAAAGATACTGATAATCTATGACATATCAAAATTATTTGCTTGTTTTCTGAAAGTTTTTCTTTCCTATGTGCTCCGCACTAGTGGATAACATAACTCTGCCGTTCATTTGCCTTGCAGATAGTAAAAAAGTTAAAAAAGATAATACTAAAGCGAAGAAACTTTTCTAGTATCAAAAAAAAGTAGTATCTTTGCCACCAAAATATAAACGTTTATAAGGAAAATGAAATTTTTGAAGAAGTATCTACTGGATATTCTAGTAGTCGTTTTGTTTGCGGTAGTATCATTCGTGTACTTCATGCCTGCCGATATGGACGGGAGAATCCTCTTCCGCCATGACTCCTCTGCGGGCAAGGGACTAGGACACGAGAAGGAACTCTTCTACCAGCAGACGGGAGAGACAACAAGATGGACCAACTCCGTGTTTGGAGGTATGCCTACCTACCAGATGGCTCCATCCTATGATAGCGGCAAGGTGTTGTCGCAGGTGATGAATGCTTACCACCTGTGGCTGCCCGACTATGTATGGTATGTGTTCGTATACCTGCTGGGCTTCTATATCATGCTTCGTGCCTTTGATTTCCGCCAGTCTTTGGCGGCATTGGGTAGTATCATCTGGGCTTTCTCGTCCTACTTCTTTATCATCATCGCTGCCGGTCATATCTGGAAAGTTTGGGCGCTGGCTTATCTGCCTCCAATGATAGCGGGCGTGGTGCTCGCCTATAGGGGCAAATACCTGAAGGGACTCTTGCTCACTGCCATCTTCTCGGCTTTCGAGGTGAACGCCAACCATGTGCAGATGACTTATTATTACCTCTTCATCATCCTCTTCATGGTGATAGCCTTTTTGGTAGATGCTATCCAGAAGAAGCAGCTGGCTAAGTTTGGCAAGGCTACGGCTGTCTGCATCGTGGGCGCTGCCATCGGTATCTCGCTGAACCTCAGTAATCTGTATCATACTTGGCAGTATGGACAGGAGAGTATGCGAGGAAAGAGTGAACTGGTGAAGAAAAATGCTGCCAACCAAACAAGCAGCGGACTGGATCGTGACTATATCACCCAGTGGAGCTATGGCATCGACGAGACTTGGACGCTCCTGATACCAGATGCCAAGGGTGGCGCATCCGTGCCTCTCGCCCAAAACGAGAAGGCGATGGAGAAGGCAGACCCTAACTTTGTGCAGATATATCAGCAGCTGGGACAGTACTGGGGCAATCAGCCTGGTACCAGCGGACCTGTATATGTGGGAGCCTTCGTGATGATGCTCTTCATCTTGGGACTCTTCATCGTGAAGGGACCGATGAAGTGGGCGCTGCTGGCTGCCACCATCCTGAGCGTGCTCTTGTCATGGGGAAGAAACTTTATGCCTTTCACCGATTTCTTCCTCGACTATGTGCCTATGTATGCCAAGTTCCGTACGGTGGCAAGCATCCTGGTTATCGCCGAGTTTACCATTCCGCTCTTGGCGATGATGGCATTGAAGAAACTGGTGGATGAGCCAGAACTCCTGACATCCAAGATCAAATATGTATATGCTAGCTTTGGCTTGACAGCAGGCTTCTGTTTGCTCTTCGCCATTATGCCTGGCGTATTCTTCCCTGATTTCATCTCCGTGAATGAGATGCAGAGCTTGCAGCAGTTGCCTGCTGAGTATCAGGGACCTATCATCAGCAATCTGACCGAGATTAGAAAGGGTGTCTTTACCTCTGATTGCTGGCGCTCATTTTGGATCATCGTGGTGGGCACAGCCGTGCTGATGCTCTATAAGTACAAGAAACTGGGCAAGGAGTATATGATTTGCGGTATCGCCGTGCTCTGTCTCGTGGACATGTGGATGGTGAACAAGCGCTATCTCTACGACGATATGTTTGTAGACAAGACCGAGCGTGATGCACCTCAGCAGATGACCGAGACCGACAAGATCATCCTCCGCGACAAGGCTTTGGACTATCGTGTGCTCAACTTCGCATCGAATACATTCAATGAGAATGAGACTTCTTACTATCACAAGAGCGTGGGTGGCTATCATCCTGCTAAGCTTCGCCGCTATGCCGAGCTGATTGATGCGCACATCTCTCCTGAGATGCAGAAGACGATGAAGGCAGTGGTAGATGCTGGTGGCGATATGACCAAGGTGAATGGCGACAGTCTCTTCCCTGTGCTCAATATGCTGAACACGAAATACTTCATCATGCCGCTTCAGGGCGGACAGACCGTACCTCTGCAGAACCCTTACGCATACGGCAATGCATGGTTTGTGGATGAGGTGAAGTATGTGAACAATGCTAATGAGGAGATTGATGCCGTGGGCAAGAACAACCTGCGCCATGTGGCTGTGGCTGATGCTAAATTTAAGGAGCAGTTGCAGCAGAGCGCTAAGCAGGATGATACTTCCATGGTGAAGTTGACACAGTATAAGCCTAATAATCTGACTTACGAGGTGAAGTCGGACAAGGGTGGTGTCATCGTATTCTCAGAGATTTACTATCCAGGCTGGACGGCTACGGTAGATGGACAGAAGGCTGAGCTGGGCAGAGTGAACTATGTATTGCGTGCGCTCAATGTGAAGCCAGGCAATCACAAGGTAATCCTCGATTTCCATCCTACTTCGCTCAAGACTACCGAGACTATCGCCTACGTGGCATACGCCTTCTTGATTCTCCTTATTATAATAGGTATAGTAGTAGAGAGAAAGAAAAGATGCAGTTTAGAACAGAAGTAGTCGTAGCCAAGGGCGACTTTGAAATAGGGGCGGCAGAGCAGATGCTCTTTGTGGGCAGTTGCTTTGCCGACAATCTAGGCAAGCGATTCCGGGAGAATGCATTTCCTGCTGTGGTAAACCCATACGGGGTGATGTACAACCCTGCCAGCATCCTGCACACTGTGGAGCGATGGCTGGAGGCTCTCGATAATGCCTCCGAGCAGCCATTACCCCGTGTTGCAATCTTTACCCTGGGTACCAACCACGTATATATCCTCAAGGAAACAGGAGAAATCGTGGACAACTGCCAGAAGCGCCCTCAGCGTCTCTTCGAGGAACGAGAACTATCGGTGGATGAATGTGCCGACTATCTACAGCAAGTCATCCATCTGCTGAAAGCAAAAGTAGGAGATGATCTCCATGTCATCCTCACGGTGAGCCCCATTCGCTATGCCAAGTACGGCTTTCATGGCAGCCAGCTATCCAAGGCTACGCTCCAACTTGCCGCCGAGAAGGTGAGGAGGGAGAATCCCGGAGTGGTGAGCTACTTCCCTGCCTACGAGATTCTGAACGATGAGTTGAGAGACTATCGTTTCTATCAAGAGGATATGCTCCATCCGAGCGACCAGGCTGTGGAATACATCTGGCAGAAGTTCCGAGAGGCGTACTTCAGTAAGGAAGCTGAGGCTTTCATGGAAGAATGGCGCCCCATTCGAGAGGCACTGGGACATAGACCCTTCAATCCCGAGAGCGAGGAGTATCAGAAGTTTCTGGCTCAGACTAAAGAAAAGGAGAAACTATTCAAAGAGAAATATAAGTTGTAAGTTAGGAGTTAGGAGTTAGGAGTTTTTCTTCTCTCTGTAAATTCCTCTTGAATATAGAAAATTAAAACTTTAAAGACTATGACATATACTATTGAAAAGGTAACCACACTGATAGGTGCGCGTCGCTATGGAGACAATGATACCAACATCGGTTTTATCCTGACCGATAGTCGATCACTTTGTTTCCCAGAGGAAACTCTGTTCTTTGCGCTCAAGTCGGAGCGCAACGATGGTCACAACTACATTCCAGAGTTGTATCGTCGTGGTGTGAAGAACTTCGTGGTAACGGATGTTCCTAAAGGGTATGCGTCGGATTATCCAGAGGCTAACTTCCTGAAGGTGGTCAACACCCTGGAGGCTTTGCAGCGCCTTGCCGAGCGTCATCGTGATGAATTTAACATTCCGATAGTGGGCATCACGGGGTCTAATGGCAAGACGATGGTCAAGGAGTGGCTCTATCAGTTGCTCTCACCAAGCATGTTTGTTACTCGCAGCCCTCGCAGCTACAATTCGCAGATAGGTGTGCCATTGTCAGTATGGCTCATGAACGAGCAGACCCAGGTGGGCGTATTCGAGGCTGGCATCAGTCAACCAGGCGAGATGCTTGCCCTTCGCGACATCATCCAGCCAACCATCGCCGTATTGACCAATGTGGGTGCGGCGCATCAGGAGAATTTCTCTTCCATGGAGGAGAAATGCAGGGAGAAACTCATCCTCTTCCATGATGCCGAGACCATCGTATATGATGGCGACGACGAGATGATCACTAAGATGATAGCCGAATACAAGGACTTCAAGGGCGAGAAACTCTTCTGGTCAGAGAAGAATCCTGAGGCTCCTTTCTATGTGAAGAGCGTGGAGAAGCAGCAGAACGTAACGGTTATCACCTATATATATAAAGGTATAGAGGATAGTTTCTCTATACCATTCATTGATGATGCTTCGGTGCAGAACTCCATCGTGTGTGCCGTAGTGGCTAGCAAGCTAGGATTGGATGCCGAGGATATCGACAAGCGTATGTCTATGCTCGAACCAGTGGCTATGCGACTGGAAGTGAAGGTGGGACAGCATGGTTGTACCCTGATCAATGATAGCTACAATAGCGATATCAATTCCCTCGACATCGCTCTCGACTTCATGAACCGTCGTCCTGACCATCGTGGTCGTCGCCATACTCTCATCTTGAGCGACATCTACCAGAGCGGCATGGCTCCAGATGCTCTCTACAAAGAGGTAAGCGACTTGGCTAGAAAGCGTGGCGTAGTGAAGTTTATCGGTATTGGTCCTGAACTCTGCCGTGAACAAGACCAGATTCAGATACATGAAAAGTTCTTCTTCCAGAATGTGGAGGAGTTTATTGAGAGTGAAGTGTTTACTTCTCTCCGTGATGAGGTGATTCTGCTGAAGGGCGCTCGCCAGTTTGGTTTCGACCAGCTTACCGAGTTGCTGGTTCAGAAGGTACACGAAACCACACTGGAGGTAAATCTCAATGCAGTGGTAGCTAATCTCAACTACTATCGTTCCTTCATGAAGCCAGAGACCAAGCTCGTTTGCATGATCAAGGCTGATGGTTATGGAGCAGGAGCCGTGGAGATAGCCAAGACATTGCAGGATCATCGTGTGGACTATCTTGCTGTTGCCGTTGCCGATGAGGGCGTTACCCTTCGCAAGAACGGTATCACTAGCAACATCATGATCATGAACCCAGAGATGACGGCATTCAAGACCATGTTTGATTATGACTTGGAGCCAGAGGTGTATTCCTTCCGCTTGCTCGATGCCCTGATTCGTGCGGCAGAGAAGGAGGGTGTTACAGGATTCCCTGTTCACATCAAGCTTGATACAGGTATGCACCGTCTCGGTTTCGACCCAGAGAATGATATGGAAGAACTCATCGGCAAGCTGAAGCATCAGAATGCCATCATCCCTCGCAGCGTGTTCTCTCACTTCGTGGGTAGTGATGACGACGGCTTCGATGCCTTTTCTGCTCATCAGTTTGAGCTCTTCGATAAGGGTAGCAAGCAGCTTCAGGCAGCCTTCGACCATAAGATATTGCGCCATATCTGCAATTCGGCAGGTATCGAGCACTTCCCAGAGCGCCAGTTGGATATGTGTCGATTGGGATTGGGACTCTATGGCATCAACTCTCGCAACAATGAGACCATCAACTGCGTGAGCACGCTGAATACTACCATCTTGCAGATGCATCACATCAAGGCAGGAGAGAGTGTGGGCTATAGCCGCAAGACCATCCTGGATAAGGACAGCGTCATCGCTGCCATCCCAATCGGATATGCCGACGGACTGAACCGCCATCTCGGCAATCGCCATGCTTACTGCCTGGTCAACGGACAGAAGGCTGACTATGTGGGAAATATCTGCATGGATGTGGCAATGATAGATGTAACAGGCATTGACTGCAAGGAGGGAGACTCCGTGGAAATCTTTGGCGAACATCTGCCAGTGCAGACGCTCAGCGACATCCTTGATACCATTCCATACGAGGTGCTCACTACCATTAGCAATCGTGTGAAGAGAGTATATTATCAAGATTGATTTAGTTAGGAGTTAGGAGTTAGGAGTTTGGAGTTAGGAGTTTGGAGTTTGGAGTTAGGAAGTTTAAGGCTCAATATGAGGCTTTTTGTCTGTCAACTCCTAACTTCTAACTCCTAACTCCCAACTCCTAACTTTAACTCCTAACTTTTTAAGTATTTTTTTACCTTAAAACGTATTGATTTTGAAGAAAAAAGTGTATCTTTGTGCCCAAATTACGATCTTAAAACAAACGAGGGTGCGCAAGAGGTGCACCATGACAACTATTTTAACAATTCAAAAAAGAATAAACAATGGAACAAGTATTTAGCTATATCATAAGCTTGGGTGCAAGCGTGATGATGCCAATCATCTTCACCGTCATAGGCTTATGTATAGGCATGAAATTCGGAAAGGCATTGAAATCGGGACTCTTCGTAGGTGTGGGTTTCGTAGGACTCGGTGTGGTTACAGCTCTGCTCACCACCAACTTCAATGACCCGCTCAAGGCAATCTCTGATTTGTATCATTTGCAGCTCAACGTCTTCGACATGGGATGGCCTGCCGCAGCTGCCGTTGCCTATAATACGGCAGTGGGTGCTCTCATTATCCCTATCTGCTTGGGCGTGAACTTCCTGATGCTCATTACCAAGACCACTCGCACCGTAAACATCGACTTGTGGAACTACTGGCACTTTGCCTTTATCGGTGCCGTGGCTTACTTCGTGATGGGAGAGAGCTTGGTCTGGGGCTATTTCGCAGCCATCGTATGCTATATCATCACCTTGGTATGCGCCGACTTGACAGCCGAAAGATTCCAGAAATATTACGACTTGGAGGGCATCTCCATTCCGCAGCCATTCTGCCAGAGCTTCATGCCATTTGCTATCGTACTGAATAAATTGCTCGATAAGATACCTGGTTTCTCTAAGCTAGATGTTGATGCAGAGGGACTGAAGAAGAAGTTTGGTGTGCTCGGTGAACCATTGGTGCTCGGAGTCATCGTGGGTGCGCTCATCGGTTGGGCTGCCCAGCTCGATATCAAGAAGATTCTCTTCCTCGGTGTTACCATGGGAGCCGTGATGGAGTTGATTCCTCGTATCACATCGCTCTTTATAGACGGACTGAAGCCTATCTCTGAGAAGACTCAGGAGTTGGTGAAGACTAAGTTTAATGGCAAGAAGGTACATATCGGTATGAGCCCAGCCTTGGTAATCGGTCATCCTACTACCTTGGTGGCATCTGTCATCTTGATACCAGTGATCCTTGCCATCGCCGTCTTCCTGCCGGGCAATCAGTTCTTGCCTCTTGCCTCATTGGCAGGCATGTTCTATCTCTTCCCAATGATTTTGCCTTTCACCAAGGGCAATGTGGTGAAGACATTGATAGTGGGTCTCGTGGCACTCATCATCGGTCTCTATTTCGTAACCGATATGGCTCCAGACTTCACTTTGGCAGCCAACCAAGTGTTTGCAGCCACAGGCGATAAGACAGCTCAGATACCAGAAGGTTTCTCGGGTGGAGCTCTCGACTTTGCCTCTTCGCTCTTTGGCTGGGCTATCTATCGCAGTGTGAAATTATCATATGTGGGCATGGGCATCTTGACTATCATCACCATCGGTATGATGGTTTGGAATCGCCAGCGCATCATTAAGGACGAAAAAAATAATAAATAAAAAATAATGAAAAAAATAACATTAATATTAGCAGCAATGGTTTTAACAGCAAGTCAGGCTTTTGGCCAGTGTGGTAAGTGTGGATACGAGGTGAAGGCTGAGAACAGTTACACCAATTACAATGTTCGTTATGCTAGCAATCCTATTGATGCCAAGCACTACACGACAGACCGTCTTCGTGGCGAGTTTGCCATTGAGAAGGTGTTTGCCCCAGGAGAGGTAAACTGGACATACACTATGTTCGACCGTTTCCTCATCGGTGGTGCTGAGCCAACAACAGCTCCATTGAAGCTTACATCTATCGCTCCGCTCTATACCGACAAACCAAACGACCAGAAGAATCTGCTCGACAACCGTGAGCTCGGTATCATCAACATAGGTGGTGAGGGTACGGTA
This sequence comes from Candidatus Segatella intestinihominis, assembly GCA_900548535.1. Taxonomy (GTDB): domain Bacteria; phylum Bacteroidota; class Bacteroidia; order Bacteroidales; family Bacteroidaceae; genus Prevotella; species Prevotella intestinihominis. Next base: position 12,347 of record URLG01000040.1, read on the forward strand.
ACTGTAGATGGCAAGAAGTATGTGCTCGGTTTCCAGGAGGCTCTCTATGTGGGTCGTGGTGCCAAGAACATCGAGATGAGCAGCAAGGATGCTGCCAAGCCAGCTAAATTCTATATGAACAGTGCTTGTGCTCACCAGACATTCCCTACCAAGAAGGTTACTCTGAAGGATGCCAACAACATCAAGGCAGGTAGCTTGAAAGAGAGCAACGACCGTGTGATCCATCAGTTGATTATCGATGGTGTAGCTGGTGTTCGTACATGCCAGTTGCAGATGGGGGTAACAGAATTGAAGGAGGGTAGCGTATGGAACACGATGCCAGCTCACACTCATCTTCGCCGTATGGAGACCTACCTATATTATAATGTACCAGGGGGTCAGAAGATACTCCACGTGATGGGTGAGCCACAGGAGACACGTCCTATCTGGCTCAACAATGAGCAGGCTGTTATCGCTCCAGAGTGGTCTATCCACTGCGCAGCAGGTACTAGCAACTATACCTTTATCTGGGGTATGGCAGGCGAGAACCTCATCTACAATGATATGCAGGTAGTTAAGATCCCGGATCTCGAATAAGAGATTCGGGTTCTCCGAAAGAAGAATAAAAAGTAAAAAATAAATAAACGCTTAAAAACTTTGAAAATGAGTCCTATTACAACAAGTAAGATGTCCAACTTCCGTTGGGTAATTTGTGCGTTGCTTTTCATAGCAACCACCGTCAATTACATGGACCGTCAGGTTCTGTCATTGACATGGAAAGACTTTATCGCTCCAGAATTCCACTGGACCGATGCTGATTATGGTACAATAACAGGATGCTTCTCTATCTTCTATGCCATAGCCAATCTTTTTGCCGGTAAGTTTATCGACTTCATGGGCACTAAGAAGGGTTACCTCATCGCCATCTTCGTATGGAGCACGGGTGCCGTGCTGCATGCCGGTTGTGGCTGGGTAGCTATGCAGATAGAGGGCTATGATTCTATTGAGGCACTTCGCTTGGTTCAGGCAGGTAGCGATGCAGCTGTTGCTATTGCCACCATCAGCGTATGGCTCTTCCTCTCTTGCCGCTTGATTCTTGCTGTGGGTGAGGCTGGTAACTTCCCTGCTGCCATCAAGGTTACGGCAGAGTATTTCCCTAAGAAAGACCGCGCTTTCTCTACAGCCATCTTCAATAGTGGTGCGTCTGTAGGTGCATTGGCAGCTCCTGCTACCATTCCTCTCTTGGCTCGTGCCATGGGTTGGGAGATGGCATTCGTCATCATCGGTGTACTGGGTTACATCTGGATGGGCTTATGGGTGTGGCTCTATGAGAAGCCAGCCAAGAGCAAGTTCGTTAATAATGCTGAGCTTACCTATATTGAGCAGGATGAAGACTTGGAGAAGGTAGAGGCTGAGAAAGCTGAAGCTGAGGCTGGAAACGCGGAGGCTGCTGTCGAGGAACCAGAGAAGACTATCGGTTTCTTGAAGTGTTTCACATTCCGTCAGACATGGTCGTTCATCACCGGTAAGTTTATGACTGATGGTGTATGGTGGTTCTTCCTCTTCTGGGCTCCAGCTTACTTCTCTGATCAGTATGGCTATTCTTCAGACTCCGGTATGGGTATCGCCCTCATCTTCACACTCTATGCTATCGTTACGGTATTGAGTATTGGTGGTGGTTACTTGCCTACTTACTTTGTGGACAAGAAGGGCATGAATCCATATATCGGCAGAATGCGTGCGATGTTGATTTTCGCTTGTTTCCCACTGCTCGGTTTGATAGCTCAACCTATGGGTGAGATTAGTCCTTGGTGGCCAGCTATTATCATCGGTTTACTGGGTGCTGGTCATCAGGCATGGTCAGCCAACTTGTATTCTACCATTGGTGATATGTTCCCTAAGTCTACCGTTGCTACCATCACTGGTATTGGTGCAATGGCAGGTGGTATAGGGTCATTCCTCATCAACAAGGGCTCTGGTATGCTCTTCACATACGCCGAGGGTCAGGGCTCAGCCTTCACCTTCATGGGCTTCGAGGGCAAGCCTGCTGGTTACATGATTATCTTCTGCATCTGTGCCGTTGCTTATCTCATCGGCTGGTGCATCATGAAGGCATTGGTACCAAAGTACAAGCCAATCGTAGTGGAATAATTCGATTATGGTATATATAATAAAAAAGACAGCGGCTTCTAACCGCTGTCTTTTTTTTATGGATATGATATTATATGTTTTAAATATACGATATTACATGAATCCTTGCTGCTTCAATGCTTCGATGAATCCTTGGCTCATGGCTTCGCAATCCTTCTTGGTATAGCGGATATCGGTGAATACCTGGGCTAGGGTTTCTACATTGTTGATGCGAATGAACTCCTTGTTTTCCTCCAATGCTTCCTTCTCCTCGTAGAAATCATTGATTTTCTCTGGAGTATAGTCATCGAATGTCTCCTGATGCATGATGCTACGCAATGGCAAACGGTCGCTCTTGGCTGGTTTCTCATCTGGCCATCCGATGGTGAGGGTGGCAACAGGCATCACGAGCTTAGGGAGTTTCAAAGTGTCGATAATCATCTTTGGCATATATACTGTGGTGCCCAAGAAGCAAGTCCCCATACCTGCTTCCTCTGCAAGATTGGTAAAAGTCTGGGTGAAGAGGAGGGCGTCGGTGGCAGCATTCATGAAAGAGAGAATGTTGTCGTAGCCAGGATGTGCCTTACGATTCTCTGCCCAGATGGTGGTGCGGCGATAGTCGGCGCAGATGGTCAGCACCACTGGAGCCTGAGTCACCATTGGCTGGTTGAAGTGGGCAGGGGCTAATGCCTTCTTGCCCTCCTCGCTGCGAGTAACCACTACACTATAGAGCTGCAAGTTGCCCATGGTTGGGGTGCGCTCCGCTTCTTCCAATAAGCTGTTCAGAAGTTCTTCTGATACTTCTCGGTTCGCATATTTGCGAATGGATGTTCTGTTCTTAATTGATTCCATATATTGCTAGTTTTTATTTGCAAAGTTACAGAAAGTTTTCCAAAAAGTGCCATTTATCTGTATTTTTATCGGTAGAAATGTCCAATTATGGCATTTTTTATAGAAATATCTGCTAAAAGGTTTGATATTTTAGAAATATTATTTTAATTTTGCACCTAAAAATGAAACGTTTGATATGAAATATACAGAAAATATGACTTTTGAGGAGGCTAAGAATGCCTTGCTCGATGAGTTGAGAACCAATCTTGCGATGCTGCATCAGCATTTTGAGGCTCGTCAGGAAAATTGGCATAAGCTCCATGAGGAGCTGGTATGTTTGGTTTCTGCCGAGGCTCAGGTCCCAGTGCTGGCTCCTGAGGTTGTGGAAGTGCGCCCTAGGGAACTGGAGTGCGATGTGGTGAGATTTCAGAACAATAAGGAAAAGTGGGTTGCCTTGGTGGGTTTGATCAATGGCGCTCCATACGAGATATTCACTGGTTTGCAAGACGAGGACGAGGGTATCATGCTCCCTAAGTCTGTGACCAAGGGAAAAATAGTGAAAACCGTGCTGGGCGAGGGCCAGAAGCGATATGACTTCCAGTTTGTCAACAAGCGCGGATATAAGATAACTGTTGAGGGACTGAGCGAGAAGTTCAATCCTGAATACTGGAACTATGCCAAACTCATCTCTGGCGTGTTGCGCTATCGTATGCCTATAGAGCACGTCATCAGATTGGTAGATCAGCTGCAACTTACTTCTGAAAGCATCAATACCTGGAAGAAGGGTGTGGTAAAGGCACTCAAGAAGTATGTGGGTGAAAACCAAGGCTTGGGTTCTGACGATAAGGACGATAACGAGGAGGCTATAGATGGCAGTGAAGAGTAGCTATATCCTCTTGGAAAACGTGAAGTTTTATGCCTTTCATGGAGTACTCCCACAGGAACGCAAGGTGGGCAATGACTATCAGGTGAGCCTGCGCATCGGCTATGATATCTCTAGAGCCATGGTGAGCGATGATGTGAATGATACGCTCAATTATGCAGAGGTTTACCAACTCTTGAGCCAAGAGATGTCGGTGCCTAGTGCCCTGTTGGAACGTGTGGCTGGAAGAATCGGCGACCGACTGTTTCGCAAGTTCCCTGCCATTCAGTCTATCGACCTGACTATCATCAAGGTGAACCCACCTATGGGAGCCGATAGTGAGGGGGCTGGTGTGGAAGTTCACTTAATAAATGATAAAACTTTGTAGGAGTTGTAGGTTTTCTGCTGCAAATTCATTAATTTTGCAAAATCATCAGAAAGTATGTATAAAAAGATTAGTCTTATATTAGCGGTATTGTGTATGTTGGCACTGAGTTCTCTTGCTGCCAATAGCCGTTTTACGCTAGTAATAGATGCGGGTCATGGCGGTCATGATGCGGGTGCGCTTGGTGCCATTTCCAAAGAGAAGAACATCAATCTGGCTGTAGCCTTGAGATTTGGTAAGTATGTGGAGCAAAATATGCCCGATGTGAGGGTAGTGTATACCCGTAAGACGGATGTCTTCATCCCATTGCATGAGCGTGCTAACATAGCCAATCGTGCCAATGCCGATCTCTTCATCTCTGTGCATACCAATGCCTTGCCAGCAGGCAAGATAGCCCGAGGATTTGAAACCTACACGCTCGGTATGCACCGTGCCAAGGACAATCTGGATGTGGCTATGCGAGAGAACTCCGTCATCTCTATGGAGAAGGGGTATCAGCAAACCTACCAGGGATTCGACCCGAAATCTTCGGAGAGCTATATCATCTTTGAGTTCATACAAGGCAAGAATATGGAGCGTAGCGTAGAGCTGGCTCGTATGATACAGCGCAGCGTTTGCGATGGCGCCAATCGTCCGGATAAGGGCGTGCATCAGGCAGGATTCTTGGTATTGAGAGAGACATCGATGCCTAGTTGCTTGATAGAGCTTGGCTTTATCACCACACCGGATGAGGAAAACCTGCTCAATAATGATGGTAGGGTAGACGACATCGCCAAGGGCATCTATGAGGCTTTTGCCAAGTATAAGAATAAGTATGACAAGCGAGTGTCTGTGCCATATCGTGCCAGCGAGAAGGAAGTAACTTCTGTGCCCAAGATAGTTCCAGATACCTATCGCCAAACTGAGCGCCGATCAGTTTCAAGTGATACAACTGCTAGAACGGGTAAACCTCAAGTTCAGAAGACTACAGCTAGAAACGTAGTCAGGAATACAGAGGCAAATAAGGTTGGGACAAATAAGGTTGAGGCAAAGCCAGCGACAAAGCCCGTGACAAAGCCAACCGAAGTAAAAGGAGCTCCAGTCTTTAAGCTCCAGATATTTGTGAGTAGCCGTACCCTGCGTAAGGGTGATGCCCACTTCAAGGGCGAAACCGACTATGATTCCTATCAGGAGGGAGGCATGGTGAAATATACCATGGGAGCGAGCACGAACTATAATGAGATATATCGCCTGCGAAAGAGCTTGCTAGAGAAGTTTCCGGAGGCATTCATCATAGCCTTCAAGAACGGGCGGAAGTATGATGTGAACCAGGCGATACGTGAATTTAAGCAGAACAAAAAAAGATAAGGCAGAATAAATTAAGGTAGAATTAAAATAAATAAGAATGAAGATAACAAAGGAAAACAAAATAGCCCTTGTGGCTATCGTAGGACTGTTGGTTATGTATTTCGGAATTAACTTTCTGAAAGGCATCAACTTGTTTTCTACCAATAACGCCTATTATATGACGTTCCAAGACATTCAGGGACTGGGTGCCTCTACCCCTATCTATGCCGATGGCTACAAGGTGGGCACGGTAGATGCCGTGGATTATGATTATAGCAAGGGCGGACCTATCAAGGTGAAGGCTGATATCACCAAGGAACTTCGTATTCCTGCTGGTAGCCAGGCTGAAATCGTGAAAGACCTGATGGGCAATATGCAGGTAAACTTGCTACTTGCCAACAATCCTCGTGAGCGTATAGAGCCAGGTGGCATCATCCCTGGTGCAGTGAATGAGGGTATCATGGGTAAGGCTGCCGATATGGTGCCAGCAATAGAAAAGATGCTCCCTAAGTTGGATTCCATCTTGGCTAGCGTGAATGCACTGCTTGCCGACCCAGCCTTGGCTGCATCACTCCACAATGTGCAGACCATCACTACCAATCTTACCGTTTCTACGCGTGAGTTGAATACCCTGATGGCTGGACTCAATCAGCAGGTGCCAGGCATGATCAATCGTGCCAATGGCGTATTGGATAATACCAATAAGTTGACTTCCAATCTTGCCGGACTGGATGTTGAGGGTACATTGAATAAGGTGAATCAAACCTTGGATCAGGCACAGCAATTCGCAGAGAAGTTGAATAACAACAAGGGTTCTCTGGGTTTGCTGATGAATGATACCCAGCTCTATGATAACTTGACTTCAACCATGGGCCATGCCGACTCGCTCGTCATCGACCTCAAGGCGCATCCTAAGCGCTATGTTCATTTCTCTGTCTTTGGCAAGAAAGATAAGTAAAAAGAACCAGAAAGAAGGAAAAGTAGAAAAGTAAGAGTAAAAGGCTAATTAAAAATAGTCTAAATAAAATATCTTATGTTTCACGCCCCGGAATAACTGCCAAACTAGTTGTTTGTTAGTTGTTTCGGGGCGATTACAATATTGTTTCACTGTATTTTTATCCCATACTGTGGATAACTTTGTAATTTATTGATTGATAGTTGCTTGGAGAAATAGTATTAAAATATTCTAAATAGCGAGATTTGCTATTCTCCTCTTTTTTTTATAATTTTGCACATGATTTCGCATCTTTCGGGGTGTGAGCGTGCAATCGTAATCTAAGAAATTAATTAAAATATAGATAATGTTAACAAGTCCGAAAGCTCTTTGGGACAACAGCCTTTTACTGATAAAGGACAATGTTACCGAAGACCAATATAAAACATGGTTCAAGCCAATAGTCTTTGAATCGTACAAGCCATCGACAAAGACTTTGTTGGTTCAGGTTCCGAGTCCATTCGTTTACGAATACTTGGAGCAGAACTTTGTCGACTTGTTAAGTAAGGTGCTCCATCGCAATTTTGGTGATGGTATTCGTCTCACTTATCGTGTGGTAACAGATAAGGAACATAAGCTGACACAAGATTTGGAAGTGGATCCTGCCGACATAGAGATGGCTGAGAAGAAGCGCCAGCAAAATGCCCAGATAGCAGCTCAGACTGCTGGCGTAGCAGGACAGCCTGCCCCAGTGCAGCAGGAAGACATCGATACGCAGCTCGACCCTAAGCTCACCTTTAATAATTATATGGAGGGAGAGAGCAACAAGTTGCCTCGCTCCGTGGGCTTGTCTATCGCCGAGCATCCCAATACCACTCAGTTTAACCCGATGTTCATCTATGGACCATCAGGTAGCGGAAAGACGCATCTGATCAATGCCATCGGACTCAAGGCTAAGCAAATGTATCCACAGAAACGAGTGCTCTATGTGAGTGCCCGTCTCTTCCAGACACAGTATACGGATGCCATTCTGCACAATGCAAGCAACGACTTCATCAATTTCTATCAGAGCATCGACATCTTGATAGTGGACGATATTCAGGACTGGGCAGGCAAGGCGAAGACATTGAATACCTTCTTCCATATCTTCAATCACCTCTTCCGCAATGGCAAGCGCATCATCTTGGCTAGCGACCGCCCACCGGTGGAGTTGAAGGATATGCCTGATCGCTTGATTACGAGATTTTCTTGCGGTTTGGTGGCAGAGTTGGAGAAGCCAAACATCCAGTTGTGTGTAGATATCTTGAGCAATAAGATACGTCGTGATGGACTGAAGATTCCTACTGATGTCATTACCTTCATTGCCCAGACTTGCAATGGCAGTGTGCGCGATTTGCAGGGAGCCATCAATGGACTTCTGGCTTATAGCATCGTATATAATAGCAATATTGACATCCGATTGGCAGAGCGCGTCATCAAGCGTGCGGTCAAGATGGATGACAAACCGCTCACGATAGATGACATCGTGGAGACGGTGTGCAACCATTACAATGTGACGGTAACTGCTGTGAATAGCAAGAGCCGTAAGCGCGACTATGTGGTAGCAAGACAGGTAACGATGTATCTTGCCCAGAAATACACCAAGATGCCTGCTTCAAGAATCGGCAAACTGGTTGGTAATAGGGATCATAGCACAGTTATCCATAGTTGTTCAAAAGTGGAAGAAAGGCTGAAGATTGATTCCGGTTTCAGCGATGAACTGGTTAGTATCGAAAACGGATTAAAGGTGAAAAGGGCATAAAGAATGTGCTTTTCGCTGATAGGATAAGTTTAAGCGCGGAACCTTGGTATAGTGGTTCTTGTTTATATAAATGAAATAAAAGGAAGCCTGGCAAGTTTGTATTTGCCTTGGCTTCCTTTTTCCGTCTATAATATCTGAACTATTAACTGTCAACCATCAACTCTTTTTCATCATCTTCTTCCATTTAAAGTATCCGGCTACGGCGATGATGACGTAGAGACCATAAAGTCCTGCCTTGAATGGGATGCCTTTGACGATATAGAGATAGAAGCAAACGGCATCTACGATAATCCAGAAGAACCACTGCTCGATATATTTGCGTGCCAGCGCCCAGAGACCCACAAAGCTCAGGGCATTGGTGAAACTGTCTTGCAGAGGAACTGTAGAGTTAGTGAAAGTTATCAGTATATAATAGGTGATGCCCCAGGCTGCCAGGAAGAACAGAAGAGTAGGGAGATAGTGCGACTTCTTCATATAGGTAATCGGAAGTTCTTCTTTCTCCTTCTGGTTGTGCTTCTTGCCATATTTCCATACGGCATAACCATATATACCGGCTATCGTATAGTAGACCGCCATACCCGCATCGCCGTAAAGACCATGACTCCAATAGAGCCATACGTCCAGGGCAGGCATGATGATGCCTACCAGCCAGAGCCAGATACTGGCACGGTACTCCAACAGGATATAAACCAGTCCGAGTACCGTGGTAAAGATGTCTAAACCATGTGATGCAATATAATCCATCATGATGATTTCTGATTAGAACTTCAATGTAAGATGCGTCATCCAGGTGGTATCTGCCATCGGGATGTAGGCTATCTGCTTGAATCTGTTGTCCAATGTATATCCGTAACCGATGGCATTGCTCCAGGTGAATGCGCTGGCTGCATAGTGGCGGTTGAAGATATTGTTGATGTCCACACCGAAGCTTACCTCCTTGATGCCGAGAGCCTTGGTTAGCTTAGCGCTGTAGTTCAGGCTCAGGTCGCTCTGTGAATAGCATGGCAGTGAGAAGTCGCGGTCTTCTGTGTTGGTAATATACTGGCGACTTACAAAGTTGGTGTGCCAGGTAGCAGAGAAACCGGCATAGTGGAGGTCGATGAATCCGTTCAGGATGGCTGATGGAGAATAAGACAGGGTTGAGTTGTCGTAATGTACTACGCCTGGCGTCTTCTCGTCTTCCCAGTTGCTTACATACTCATCAAAGTCCTTGATCTTGTTCTTGCTCAGAGCAGCATTTCCTTCTACAGACAACCATGACAATGGTGCCCAGCCGGCTGTCAGCTCTACGCCCATACGGTAAGAATCCTTGATGTTGGTGGTCAGCGCCTCACCGATGTCGCTCAACTGTCCGGTCTGAGCCAGCTGGTTGTCATAATCCATATAGTAGAAGCTGGCACCTGCATGCCAGTTGTCGCCCTGAAACTGATAGCCGAACTCTACATCGAGCAGCTTCTCCTCTTTAGGGAATGGATAGTTGAAGTTGTCGGTAAAGTTGTTGCGCTCTGGCTCGCGGTTGCTGTAGGCTACAGATGCGTATGCCTTGTGGCCATCCTTGTTGAAGCTGATACCTGCCTTAGGGTTGAAGAAGTTGTACTTCTCGTTGATGTTCAGCTCCTGGTTCTTGTAGCTGCCGTCTGCCTGGGCGATAAACTTGTCGTTGATACCGTCGGTCTTGTATTCTACACGGCGATACTGCAGGTCAGCGAAGGCATTCCAGTAGTCTGCAAAGCGATAGCTTGCCTTGACGAAGGCGCTGTAGTCATACTTGTGGGCATCAGAATCATAGTACTTATACTTTCCGTTGCTGCCTAAGAACTTCTTCTCGGCATCCTGGTTGGCGATATAAGTAAGGTATCCCCAGTGGTTGCCGCGGAACTGCTGCAGGTTCAATCCGCCGATAACATCCCAGTGCTCATCCTTGTAGTTGGTATTGTATACCATGCCGTAGGTATGCTGGGTGAGTCCCTTCTTGCGGATGAAGTCTGACTTCTTAACCTTGTTGCCCTCTGCATCCTTGTAGATGAGTCCGAATTTCGCAAACTTGGCGTTGTTCTTGAACTCCTTGTAGTAGCCGTAGCCATAGGTATAATGCAGTGAGAGGCTGTGGCTCCAGTGGCTGCTTGGTGTCCAGGTAGCCGAAAGGATGTTGTGGTTCTGATAGAAGTTATCAGTAGTCTTGTCCCATTTGCTTCCGTCGCGCAGGGTATAAGGAGTGATGGTATAATCGCCCTTGTCGTTGCGAACCATATCGCCTGTCAGCACGTTAAACTTATCCAGACCAGCCTTATACATATCTTTATAAGTGCGGATGCCATCCTGAAGGAGGCTGAAGTTAGAGTTGTAATCTCCGCCCAGCACACCGTTCCAAGCCTGACCGGTCTTCTCGTAGTTGCCGATGTTCTTGTAGCTTACCTTGAAGTTATCGCCCAGCCAGGTCAGTCCGCCATAGTAAGAACCTGAGCGGCCTGCTGTGCCGTCTACATAACCGTCGGTAGCTGTCTCGTGATAAGCACCGTCAAAAATCAGATGCTTGCCCAGGAGTCCGGTAGAGAAGCTTACGCCCGTATTATAAGTGTTGTATGAGCCGAATGAGCCCGTAACCTCAGCTGTAGGCTGGAGTGATGGGGCCGCCATAGCCATGGAGATGCTACCACCGAAGGCTCCGTCGCCATTGGTAGATGAGCCCACACCACGCTGCACCTGTACGCTACCCAGGAGGGCTGCATAGCTATTCATGTTGGCCCAGAACACGGTCTGGTCTTCTGGAGAGTTGAGTGCCACGCCGTCCAGTGTTACGTTGATGCGGCTTCCTGCAGCACCACGAATACGCATATAGCTGGTACCTGTGCCGATACCATTTTCGCCCCAAGCCAAGATGCCAGGAGTACGAGAAAGGAGGAATGGGAGTTCCAGTCCGGTACGGGAGAATTGCTGGAGTTCAGCCTTCTTGAGATTGGCTACGGCGTAAGGCGCATCCTTACTGGCACGTACAGCCTTAACTACTACTTCATTCAGATTTTGCACCTTGGTGGTGTCCAGTTTGGTTTGAGCCACGGCAGCCTGAGTTGCCAATGAGCAAGCCGCTACGCTAAGCGCAATACCGCTAAATCTTTTCATTGCTTTTTAAAATTTACCTAAATTACAATCGTTTATCTCAAGGGGGATAGGGAATCAGTCCGATAAAATTCCTAACCAGCATTGCCTGGTCCAGGTTCTATGGGTATGTTCTCAGCATCCGCTAATGGCGGTAGCACCCCTTAGTTAGCTCTCTGCTAACCGAGTGCAAAGTTACTGCAAAACTCTGACATAGCAAAATAAAAAGCAGAAATATCGTCGAGATATCGCATTTTTTGCTCAAAAACCTAGGGAGATATGAGTTTTTTTTATATCTTTGCCCCCAAATTGCGACGTGAAGTCGTACAAGTAATTGTTCTTTGAAACTAAAGAACCTCTTA
>URLG01000041.1 GCA_900548535.1 Candidatus Segatella intestinihominis
ACTGCAATGCAATGCGGGAGAGTAGGTAGCCGCCTTCTTTTAATTAGAAAGCCTCAGATTTCGAAAGATTTCTGAGGCTTTTTTGTGTTTTTTAGGCATGGAGTTTGTTTTTCTTTGCTCTATTTTCATGCATTGTTATTTTTTTTGCACGGATTACTCGGATTACACGGAATTTTTTGTAACTTTGTGGCATGATTTGGACAGACAGAATAAGACAGGTAAAAATAATGTTGGTTGTAGCTGCGGTGTTGCTTGCCGTAGCTTCGCTCATTGTATCCCATTTCTTGGTCCATGATCTTGCCAATGAGGAGCGTAATCGTATGGAGGTTTGGGCAGAGGCGATGCGTTCGCTCAATAATGCTGACGAAAATACCGACTTGAGCCTTGTACTGAAAGTAATCAATGAAAACAATAGTATTCCTGTTGTGGTGATGGATGCCCAAAATCATGCTCAGACTTTTCGTAACATAGACATTGATGCCGAAAATGAAAAGGATAGTTTGCTTCAGGCATCTGCCTTAGGAAAAAAACTATTAATGCAAGGCAAGAATATCAAAATAGAATTGGATGACTCTACACATAATTATATACAGGTATGCTATGATGAGTCTTTGATTTTGCGCCGTCTTACTGCTTATCCTTTCATCCAGTTGGGGGTGGTTCTCATCTTTGTAGTTGTGGCTATCTTTGCCCTACTTACTTCTAAGCGTGCTGAACAAAACAAGGTTTGGGTGGGCTTGTCTAAGGAGACGGCTCATCAGTTGGGTACGCCTATCTCCAGTTTGATGGCTTGGCTCGAAATTCTTAAGATGAATTATCCTGATGATGACTTGATTCCTGAGATGGATAAGGATGTGAAGAGACTTCAGTTGATAGCCGACAGATTTTCCAAGATAGGTTCATTGCCAGAACCAGTGCCAGTCAGTCTGAATGAGGTGTTGGATCATGTAATTGACTATATGGACAGACGTACTTCCACGAAGGTGCTTATGGTGAAGAATTACCCTAACCATGATATCATCGTCAAGATGAATGCTTCGCTTTTTGAATGGGTGATAGAAAATCTATCCAAGAATGCCGTGGATGCCATGGGTGTGGATGGAGGTAAAATCATTTTGCATGTAGAGGAAATGGAAGACAGGGTAGCTGTTGAGGTTTCTGATACCGGCAAAGGCATCAAGAAGAAGGACATCAAGAATGTGTTCCGTCCTGGTTTTACCACGAAAAAGCGTGGTTGGGGACTAGGTTTGTCATTGGCAAAAAGAATCGTGGAAGAGTACCACCATGGCAAGATTTGGGTGAAAAATTCCGAATTAGGAAAGGGTACAACGTTCAGAATTGAGCTAAAAACGGAATAAACCAGCTAATAATGAGAGATTTTAGTGATTTTTACATAAAAAATTATTTTATCTCAAAAATTATTTGTAACTTTGCAGCCCGAAACGGTATGGAATATATTGAAATATGAGTAATATAGAGTCTTTTAAGATTGATTTGAAAGCTTTGCCACAAGGTTTAACAAACCTGGAGTTTAAGCTAGACAATGAATACTTTGAGGCAATTGACGCTCCTGATGTTCAGAGAGGTGAGTTGCAGAGTTGTCTGTCCATCAATAGGACGGACGACTTCTTTGAACTCAATTTCCACACTGAGGGAGTGGTTCACATACCATGCGACATCTGTCTCGATGATATGGATCAAAACATAAAAAGCGATGACAGACTGACCGTAAAATTCGGAGAAGACTACTCAGAAGATGATGACTTGGTGACTGTGGCCGAGAACGAAGGAATACTCGATGTCTCCTGGTTCATCTATGAATTTATAGATCTCAACATTCCCATCAAGCATGTGCATGCACCTGGAAAATGCAACCCTGCAATGATTGAAATGCTGCAACAGCATTCTGCCGCCCGAAGCGGTGAGGAAGAAGAGGAAACTATAGATCCACGCTGGGCAGCACTCTTAAAATTAAAAAAGTAAAATTCAAAAATTTAAAACATTTAAAAAATTATGGCACATCCTAAAAGAAGACAGTCAAAGACACGTACACTTAAGAGAAGAACTCATGATAAGGCAGTAGCACCTACATTGGCAGTTTGCCCTAACTGTGGCGCATACTATGTATACCACACAGTTTGCCCAACTTGCGGTTACTATAGAGGCAAGGTTGCAATCGTTAAGGAAGCAGCTGAATAATGGGTAAAATTAATGCTGTAATCACAGGTGTAGGTGGATACGTGCCAGATTATATCCTCAACAATGAGGAGTTGTCTCGCATGGTTGATACCAACGATGAGTGGATTACCACTCGTGTGGGTATCAAGGAGCGCCGCATCCTTACAGAGGAAGGTCTTGGAACTAGCTACTTGGCACGTAAGGCTGCCAAGCAGCTGATTCAGAAGACTGGCGTGGACCCAGATACAATCGATGCACTGATTGTAACTACCACAACGCCTGACTACAAGTTCCCTTCTACAGCATCTATCGTATTGGGTAAGCTCGGATTGAAGAATGCTTTTGCATTTGATTTCTCTGCAGCCTGCTGCGGTTTCTTGTATACGCTGGATGTAGCTGCTAGCATGATTCAGAGTGGTAGATACAAGAAGATCATTGTGATTGGTGCTGATAAGATGTCTTCATTGGTAGACTATACAGACCGTGCAACATGTGTGCTCTTTGGCGATGGTGCAGGTGCTGTATTGGTGGAGGCAACAGAAGAGGAGAATGTGGGTGTTCAGAACTCATACCTTCGTACTGATGGTCAAGGCTTGCCTTTCCTTCACATGAAGGCTGGTGGTTCTGTTTGCCCTCCTTCACACTTCACAGTAGACCATCGTCTGCATTATCTCTATCAGGAGGGTCGTACCGTGTTCCGTTACGCCGTAACAGACATGAGCAACGACGTGATGAAGATTATGGAGATGAACAATCTTACTGCTGATGATGTGAACTGGGTTATCCCTCATGAGGCGAATCTTCGTATCATCGAGGCGGTTACCAAGCGAGCTGGCATACCTTTGGACAAGGTAGTAGTCAACATCGACCATTATGGTAATACAAGTGCAGCTACAATTCCATTGGCGCTTTGGGATGCTGAGAGCAATCTGAAGAAAGGTGACAATGTCATCTTTACAGCATTTGGCGCAGGTTTTGTACATGGTGCTTCTTTCTATAAGTGGGCTTATGATGGCGCTGCTTATGGTAAGTAAAAATGGTAAATAGATTTTAATTTTTATCTATATGAGGAAACGCATCTTTCTTATGATAAATAAGTAAGGGTGCGTTTCTTCTGCTTAAAAACTTATTGCTTATGCACAAAGCCGGTTTTGTAAATATCGTTGGTAACCCTAATGTGGGTAAAAGCACATTGATGAACCAATTGGTGGGCGAGCGTATCAGCATCGCTACCTTTAAGGCGCAGACTACTCGCCATCGTATCATGGGTATTGTGAATACCGATGATATGCAAATCGTATTTTCTGATACTCCTGGTGTGCTGAAGCCTAACTACAAGATGCAAGAAATGATGCTTGCCTTTTCGGAGAGTGCTTTGGCTGACGCTGACATCTTGCTCTATGTGACGGATGTGGTGGAGAATCCTGAGAAGAATATGGACTTCCTTGAGAAAGTGAAGAAGATGGCTATCCCTGTTCTCTTGCTCATCAATAAGATAGATGAGAGCGACCAGCAGAAACTGGGCGGTATCGTGGAGAAATGGCATGCTTTATTGCCTAATGCTGAAATCCTGCCGATCTCTGCCAAAAACAAGTTTGGCGTGGATATGCTCTTGAAACGTATTAAGGAGTTGTTGCCTGAATCACCTGCTTTCTTTGATAAGGATCAGTTGACAGATAAGCCTGCTCGCTTCTTTGTGTCCGAAATCATCCGTGAGAAGATATTGCTCTATTATGATAAGGAGATTCCTTATTCGGTAGAGGTAAGGGTGGAAAGATTCAAGGAGGATGAGAAGCGCATCCATATCAATGCAATCATTTACGTGGAGCGTGATTCGCAGAAAGGCATCATCATCGGGCATCAAGGTATTGCCCTGAAGAAGGTGAATACTGAGAGCCGCAAGGCATTGGAGAAATTCTTCGGTAAGAAGATTTTCTTGGAGACCTTTGTAAAGGTAGATAAGGACTGGAGAAGTTCACAGAGAGAACTTGATGCCTTCGGATACAACCCCGAATAATCTCTCGTAAGTCTCCCTGAATGGAAATGAGGGAGAAACTCTCATCACGATGGTGAGGGCCGGAGCATGGTCAGCTTCGGCAAATTATTAACTTGGATGCAGAGACCACATCCTAGAAACCTCCTAAGGGAGGAGGATAATGACTATAATTATATGGCAAATTTAGTAGCAATCGTAGGTCGCCCTAACGTGGGCAAGTCTACTTTATTCAATCGTTTGACTCAATCTCGTCGTGCTATCGTAAGCGACACGGCTGGTACTACTCGTGACCGACAGTATGGCAAGTGTAGCTGGAATGGCAGAGAATTCTCTGTGGTAGACACTGGTGGTTGGGTCGTTAATTCTGATGATATTTTTGAGGATGCTATCCGCAAGCAGGTGTTGGTGGCTACTGAGGAGGCTGACTTGGTGCTCTTCTTGGTGGATGTCAATACGGGTCTTACTGACTGGGATGAGGACGTGGCTCTCATCTTGCGCCGTGCCAAATTGCCTGTCATCTTGGTAGCTAACAAGGTGGATAATAGCGCTGAGTATTATGAGGCTGCCGAGTTCTACAAGTTGGGCTTGGGTGATCCTCAGTGTATCAGTGCTGCCACTGGTGGTGGTACCGGTGACTTGCTGGATATGATCTTGGACAAGCTTCAGGACAATCCGGAGGAGGCGCTTGAAGAGGATATCCCTCGTTTCGCTGTAGTAGGTCGTCCTAATGCTGGTAAGAGTAGTATTATCAATGCCTTCATCGGTGAGGAACGAAACATTGTGACCGAGATAGCTGGTACTACCCGTGATAGCATCTATACAAGATATGACAAGTTTGGCTTTGACTTCTACTTGGTGGATACCGCAGGCATTCGCCGTAAGAACAAGGTGAGCGAAGACTTGGAGTTTTATTCTGTGATGCGTTCTATCCGCGCCATTGAGAATAGTGATGTATGTATCTTGATGCTGGATGCCACCCGTGGTATTGAGGCACAGGATATGAACATTTTCCAGTTGATCCAGAAGAATAACAAGAGTCTGGTAGTGGTAGTGAACAAATGGGACTTGGTGGAGAACAAGGACCAAAAGGTGATCGACACTTTCGAGAATGCCATCCGCAAGCATATGGCTCCATTTGTGGATTTCCCTATCATCTTTGCTTCTGCTATTACCAAGCAGCGCATCTTCAAGGTGTTGGAGACAGCCAAGCAGGTTTACCAGAACCGCAAGGCACATATCGGCACATCCAAGTTGAATGAGGTGATGTTGCCTATCATCGAGGCTTATCCTCCACAGAGCGTGAAGGGTAAGTATATCAAGATAAAGTATTGTACTCAGTTGCCTAACACTACGATTCCATCGTTTGTGTTCTATGCCAACTTGCCACAGTACGTAAAGGAGAACTATCGCCGATTCTTGGAGAACAAGATTCGTGAGAATTGGTCGCTTCATGGTTGTCCAATCAATATCTTTATTCGTCAGAAGTAATGAGAAAACTATTGTTTTTCATGATATTATGTATGGGGTTGGGCTTGTCTTCCTGCAAGGAGGAGAAGCCCGACCCTGGCTATTTTGCAGGGATTGCTGCAAAGGGTTATTATGATTTACTCTTAGAGGGTAAGTATCAAGAATTTGTTGCTGGTTATAATCAACCTAATCGTATTTCGAAAAGTTATTACGAGCAGTTGCTCCTTAATGCTCAAATGCTTGTTGAGCAACAGAAAGAGGAGCATAAGGGAATGCAAAATGTGAATGTGCTAAATGTAAAAGCTGATACGGCACATCATGTGGCAGATGTGTTCTTGCAAATAGTTTATGGGGATAGCACCAAAGAACAGGTGGTGATACCTATGGTAGAAACCAATGGCGAATGGAAAATGAGATAACTAGAAAAAATAAAGCAACCTGTATGAAACGGGTTGCTTTATTTTTTGTCTTATTTTTGATGTTGTAGCTTTGCCTTTTCCTCTTCCATCTCCACTTCTTTTACCTTGCGGAACAAGTCAGAAGCGAATACTAAATCATTGAGCTTTGTGTTGGTGGAGGACATGACTTCGTCTTTGTTGCCTTGCCATTCTTTGTGTCCCTTGTAGATGAAACAGATATTTTCGCCAATTCCCATAACTGAGTTCATGTCATGGGTGTTGATGATAGTTGTCATGTTGTAATCTTTGGTGATGCCAGAGAGCAGTTCGTCTATTACTAAAGATGTTTTAGGGTCAAGACCAGAGTTTGGCTCATCACAAAACAGATATTTGGGATTCATGACAATGGCTCTAGCGATGGCTACTCGCTTTTGCATACCACCCGAAATCTCACCAGGATATTTCTGCTGAGCTTCAATCAAGTTTACTCGGTCTAAGCATTCCTGTGCTCGTTTTACACGCTCTTTGTAGTTCATGTTAGAGAACATATCTAGAGGAAACATAACGTTCTCAAGCACAGAAAGTGAGTCAAAGAGTGCGGCGCTTTGGAAAATCATTCCCATCTCGCGTCGCATGTAAACCTTTTCTTTCTTAGACATTTGTACAAAATCTCTGTCATCATACAGAACTTGACCACTAGTTGGGGTGAGAAGTCCAACTAGATTTTTCATAAGTACGGTCTTACCAGAACCACTTTGACCAATAATCAGATTGGTTTTTCCTGTCTCGAATGTAATGTTAATGTTATCGAGTACTATCTTGTCACCAAAAGCTTTGGTTAAATTTCTAACTTCTATCATATTTTATGAAAGGATTTGAGTGAGAAATACGTCTGAAAACAGAATTAAAACACTTGAGCTTACTACTGCATCAGTAGATGATTTTCCAACTTCTACGGAGCCTCCTTCCACGGTGTACCCAAAATAAGATGAGACACTAGCTATGATAAAGGCAAAAAAGAGACTCTTGATGATGCTCATCCATACAAACCATTGATTGAATGAATGTTGCAGACCAAGCGTTAAATCGTCTGGGGATAGGATGTGCCCAATGTATGCTGTGCCATAAGCACCAATAATGCCCATGCCAGAACTGAATATTACCAAAAAAGGCATGATGGTAACAAGACCTAATATCTTGGGCAAAATTAAGTAACAGGCAGAATTGACACCCATGATGTCAAGTGCATCAATCTGTTGAGTTACTCTCATTGTTCCCAGCTCAGAAGCAATGTTAGATCCTACTTTTCCAGCTAAAATCAAGCACATGATACTGGATGAAAATTCCAGGAGCATAATTTCGCGGGTCGTGTAACCAGAAACCCAACGTGGCATCCATGGACTTTGAATGTTCAGTTTCATCTGGATGCAGATAACCGCACCGATGAAGAACGAGATGAGAAGCACGATGCCAATGGAATTGACTCCAAGTTGCGACATCTCCTTCACATATTGTTTGAGGAACATGCGCATACGTTCAGGACGCGAAAATGACCGCGCCATTAATATAAGATATTTACCGAAGGTGGTAAGCCATTTTTCTATTAACATGCTATATTTTTTCTATTTTTGGTGCAAAAGTAACCAAAATCCTCTAAAAAACTGCAATATTATGAATAGTTTTTGATTTTTAAAGCGATATTTCCACCTTTTTTAGTATTTTTGCAACCAAATTAGCTAATTATGGGTGAAAATAACGGATTAGAGCAGCAATTAAATCAAGAAGGTTTGGTGCTGCGAACTGAAGGTTTAGTAAAGCGCTATGGCAAGAGAACTGTTGCCAATGGGGTGTCTATAAATGTAAGACAAGGTGAAATCGTTGGATTGCTGGGACCGAATGGTGCTGGCAAGACCACTTCGTTCTATATGACAACAGGTTTGGTTGTTCCTAACGAAGGACATGTATATCTTGGCGACAAGGAGATTACAAGCTATCCTGTATATAAGAGAGCGCGTGCAGGAATAGGCTATCTGCCTCAGGAAGCCAGTGTCTTCCGCAAGATGAGTGTAGAAGACAATATCATGTCAGTACTGGAAATGACAGGCAAGCCTAGAGATTATCAAAAGGAAAAGTTGGAAAGTTTGATCAACGACTTTGATTTACAAAAGGTGCGTAAAAATCTTGGTGATCAACTTTCAGGTGGTGAGCGTCGACGTGTGGAAATAGCTCGTTGTCTTGCCAATGATCCAAAGTTTATCATGCTCGATGAGCCTTTTGCGGGTGTGGATCCAATCCAGGTTGAAGAAATTCAGCATATCGTGTGGAAACTGAAGTATCGTAATATTGGTATTCTTATAACCGATCATAATGTAGATGAGACTCTTACCATTACGGATAGAGCTTATTTGCTCTTTGAGGGACGCATACTATTTCAGGGAACACCAGAGGAACTGGCAGAAAATAAGACTGTAAAGGAAAAGTACCTTACTACAAGCTTTGTGCTCAGAAAGAAAGACTTTCAATTGCTTGATGAGCAAAAAAAAGCCAAGGAAATGGAGAAAGATGGTTAAAAAAACAAATTTTTCTCTTATATATTAGGTATATCCATTAAAATTGCGTAATTTTGCAAGCCGTTATTGTGCAGAAAAATAATTAATAATATAAAAATAAACATCAAGATGAAAATTTCATTTGAAAATCCAGACAAGATTAATGGTCTTTTGACCCTCGTTGTTGAAGAGGATGATTACAAGAATGATGTCGAGAAGACTCTGAAAGATTATCGTAAGAAAGCTAATGTTCCTGGCTTCCGTCCAGGTCAGGCTCCAATGGGCATGATTAAGCGCCAGTTTGGTCCTTCTGTAAAGATGGATGCTATTAACAAGGTTGTAGGTCAGCAGATTTACAAGTATGTACAGGATAATAATATCCAGATGCTTGGCGAGCCTCTCCCATCAGAGAAGCAGGAGCCAATCGACGTGGAGAAGGATACCACATTCACTCTCAAGTTTGATATTGCTGTAGCTCCTGAGATGAAAGTATCTCTCACAGGACGTGATAAGGTAGATTATTATAACATCACAGTAGATGATAAGATTCTCGACCAGCAGGTAGACATGTACGCTCAGCGTGCAGGTAGCTATGAGAAGGCTGAGAAGTATGAGGAGAACGACCTCTTGAAGGGTGACCTCCGTGAACTTGACGAGAATGGCAACACCAAGGAAGGTGGTATCACAGTAGAGGGTGCTATCTTGATGCCTAGCTACATTAAGGTAGACGAGCAGAAGAACCTCTTCAATGATGCTAAGCTTGGTGATGTTATCACATTCAACCCTAAGAAGGCTTACCCAGAGAATGATACTGAGGTTTCTCAGCTCTTAAAGATTGAGCGTGAGGCTGTGAAGGATTTGGAGTCTGAGTTCAGCTTCCAGATTACAGAGATCCAGCGCTTCAAGAAGCACGAGGTTAATGAGGAGCTCTTCAAGCAGGTATTCGGTGAGGATACTGACGTGAAGGACGAGGCTGCTTTCCGTGCTAAGATCAAGGAAGGCTTGCAGACACAGCTCGTTAACGATTCTGACTACAAGTTCATCCTCGACGTACGTGAGCACTGCGAGAAGAAGGTAGGCGACTTGGTTTACCCAGACGCACTCCTCAAGCGCATCATGCTTGCCAACAACAAGGATAAGGGTGAGGACTTTGTAGAGAAGAACTATGAGCAGAGCATCAAGGAGCTTACATGGCACCTCATCAAGGAGCAGCTCATCAAGGCTCAGGACATCAAGGTCAACGACGAGGATATCAAGGAGACAGCCAAGGAGGCTGCTCGTGCTCAGTTCGCTCAGTATGGTATGACTAACATTCCAGATGAGTATATTGAGAACTATGCTAACGAGATCATCAAGAAGGGTGACTCTGTTGATGCATTGGTAGATCGCTCTATCGACCGTAAGTTGGCAGCAACACTCAAGAACGTTGTTAAGCTCAACGAAAAGGAGATTTCTGTAGAAGATTTCAACAAGATGATGCAAGAATAACATTTTTTTGAAAAAAAACTTCAAATAATTACGAGGTTATCGACTTTTTTTATTATCTTTGTTCCATAGAACGAGAAATAGAGGTCGATAACCTCATTTTTTATATTAAATTTTGAAAGGAAAAAATATAAATATGAATGATTTTAGAAAATATGCTACACAGCATCTTGGTATGAGTGGAATGGTGCTTGATGACGTTGTTAAGTCGCAAGCTAAGTATTTGAATCCATACATTTTGGAGGAGCGTCAATTGAATGTTACGCAGATGGATGTCTTCTCTCGCTTGATGATGGACCGTATCATCTTCTTAGGTACAGAAATCGATGATTACACTGCTAATACATTGCAAGCACAGTTGCTGTATCTTGACTCAGTAGATAGCGGCAAGGATATTTCTATCTATTTGAATAGCCCTGGTGGTAGCGTAACTGCTGGTTTGGGCATTTATGATACTATGCAGTTTATCTCTAGTGATGTGGCTACAATCTGTACAGGTATGGCTGCGTCTATGGCTGCTGTTTTGCTTGTTTCTGGTCAAGAAGGTAAGCGCTCTGCCCTTCCTCATAGTAGAGTTATGATTCATCAGCCATTAGGTGGCGTTCAAGGTCAGGCTTCTGATATCGAAATCGAAGCAAAGGAAATCATGAAGATGAAGAAAGAACTCTATACCATTATCTCTGAGCATTCTCATACACCTTATGATAAGGTGTGGAATGATAGTGATCGTAACTATTGGATGACTGCAGAAGAGGCTAAGGAGTATGGTATGGTAGATACAGTTTTGTCACGTAAGTTGTAATATATTAGCATTATGCCGAAGAAAGTATGTAGTTTTTGTGGACGTAGTGAAACTGAGGTAAAACTGTTGATTACTGGTATCAATGGCTTTATCTGTGAAAACTGTACCGAGCAGGCACATGATATTGTGTTGGCTACGGGAGTTCTTGATTCACAAAACAGCAAAAATAGTAAGTTTAAATTCAAAAAGGTTCCAAAGCCAGTAGAGATAAAGGAGTATCTTGATGAGTACATTATTGGTCAAGACCAGGCTAAGCGCCATTTGGCTGTTGCGGTGTACAATCATTATAAGCGCCTTCAGCAACCTATGGGAACAGATGGCGTGGAAATAGAGAAGAGTAATATCATCATGGTAGGTAGTACTGGTACTGGTAAAACATTGCTGGCCCGTACGATTGCCAAATTGTTGAATGTACCTTTTACTATTGTTGATGCCACAGTGTTTACCGAGGCTGGTTATGTGGGTGAAGACGTGGAAAGTATACTCTCACGTTTGCTTCAGGTGGCAGATTATGATGTTCCTGCAGCTGAGAAAGGTATTGTCTTTATTGATGAAATTGACAAGATAGCTCGTAAGAGTGATAATCCTTCTATCACTCGCGATGTTAGTGGAGAAGGTGTACAGCAAGGATTGCTGAAATTGCTGGAAGGCACAATGGTTAATGTACCACCAAAGGGAGGCCGTAAGCATCCAGATCAAGAATATATCCATGTTAACACCAAGAATATCTTGTTTATATGTGGTGGCGCTTTTGATGGCATTGAGCGCAAGATAGCACAGCGTTTGAATACGCATGTTGTAGGCTATACTTCGGTTCAGAATGTGGCAAAGATAGATAAGAAAGATTTGATGAAGTATATACTTCCGCAGGATTTGAAGTCTTTTGGATTGATACCAGAGATTATCGGACGATTGCCAGTTTTGACTTATCTGAATCCTTTGGATAAAGAGGCTTTGCGCAAAATATTGGTTGAGCCAAAGAATTCCATCATAAAACAATATGTAAAATTGTTTGAAATGGATGGTATTAAACTGGAATTTGCGGAAAATGCTTTGGACTATATGGTGGATAAGGCTGTAGAATATAAGCTTGGCGCTCGTGGTCTTCGCTCTATTGTGGAGGCTGTGATGACAGATGCTATGTTTGAGGCTCCATCTCAAAAGACCAAGGAATTTAATGTAACTTTAGAATACGCCAAAAGCCAGTTAGAGAAGGCGCATTTAGGACAATTAGAGTCTGCATAAATCAATTGGGCGAACAATCGCCCAATCGGTTTAGGTTACCTTAAGACAAGTAAAAGTATATATAATAATAGGTGAATATGACGGAAAAGGTTAATCTTACAGAACAGTTGAAGCATTATTTTGGCTTTGATTCGTTTAAAGGTGAGCAAGAGTCCATCATCAGGAATCTGATGAGTGGACACGATACTTTTGTGTTGATGCCTACAGGCGGAGGTAAAAGTTTGTGTTACCAGCTCCCTTCTCTTATCATGGAAGGTACAGCCATTGTGATTTCTCCATTGATAGCTTTGATGAAAAATCAAGTGGATGTGATTAATGGATTAAGTGAAAGTGATGGAGTGGCGCATTATCTCAATTCGTCTTTGAATAAGTCAGCTATAGAAAAAGTCAAAAGTGATATTTTGGCAGGTCATACAAAGCTCTTGTATGTGGCACCAGAATCATTGACGAAAGAGGATAATGTGGAGTTCTTGAAAACAGTGAAGATTTCATTCTATGCTATAGATGAGGCTCATTGTATCTCAGAGTGGGGACATGATTTCCGTCCAGAATATAGACGTATTCGCCCTATTATTAATGAGATAGGACAAGCTCCTGTTATTGCTCTCACAGCCACTGCCACAGATAAGGTGAGAACTGATATCAAGAAAAACCTGGGTATAGCCGACGCGAAGGAATATAAGAGTTCTTTTAATCGACCTAACCTTTATTATGAGGTTCGTCCTAAAAATGCTGATATTGATAAGCAAATCATCATGTTTATTCGGCAGCATGCGGGTAAGAGTGGCATTATTTATTGTCTATCCCGTAAGAAAGTAGAGGAATTGGCCGAGGTATTGAAGGCTAATGATATCAAGGCTGCTCCTTATCATGCAGGTCTCGATTCTTCTACACGTTCACAAACTCAAGATGATTTCTTGATGGAGCGAATTGATGTGATAGTTGCCACTATAGCCTTTGGTATGGGTATTGACAAACCTGATGTGAGATTTGTCATCCACTATGATATACCAAAAAGTTTGGAAGGTTATTATCAGGAAACTGGTAGGGCCGGACGTGATGGAGGCGAAGGCATCTGTATCGCTTTCTATGCTCGTAAGGATTTGCGCAAGCTGGAGAAATTTATGGAGAACAAACCTGTGGCAGAGCAAGACATTGGCAGACAATTGTTGCAGGAAACGGCTGCTTATGCAGAATCAGCAGTATGCCGTAGAAAGATGTTGCTTCATTACTTTGGTGAGGAGTATGGTGAGGACAATTGCCATAACTGTGATAACTGCTTGCATCCTACAGAGAAGTTTGAGGCTAAAGATGCATTGGTTGTAGTTCTGGAGGCAGTGGCTGCCGTCAAGGAAAATTTCCGTCAAGAGTATATTATCGATTTTGTGAAAGGAAGAGCTACTGACGATATCGTGTCTCATAAGCACAATGACTTGGAAGAGTTTGGGGCGGGCGAGGATATGGATGCCAAATTGTGGAATCCGGTAATACGCCAAGCCTTGATATCTGGGTATCTCAAAAAGGATGTTGAAAACTATGGACTCCTGAAACTTACAGCCGCAGGTAAGCGTTTCATCAAGAAGCCTGTGTCTTTCATGATTGTGGCAGACAAGGAGTTTAGTGATGATTATGTAGAAGATGGACATGAGGGTGGAATTGGTGCCCTCGATCCTATGCTGCTCTCTATGCTCAAGGATTTGCGAAAGTCTATGTCTAAAAAACATAAGTTGCCACCATACGTCATTTTTCAGGATATATCATTGGAACAGATGGCTACAATGTATCCTATAGATTTGCAAGAACTCCAGAATATACAGGGAGTAGGTGCAGGAAAGGCTAAGCGATATGGAAAGGAATTTTGCAGTCTTATCAAAAAGTACTGTGATGAAAATGGCATTGAGCGATTGGAAGAACTGAGAGTTCGAACCGTGGCTAAGAAGTCTATGCTCAAAGTTAGCATTATTCAAGCCATAGACCGACAGATAGATCTTGATGACCTGGCTGAGGCTAAGGGCTTGGACTTCTCGGAACTTCTTGATGAGATAGAGGCCATCGTGTATAGTGGAACCAAGTTGAACATCGACTACTTCATCGAAGAGGTGATAGACGATGACCATGTAGACGACATCTACGATTACTTTATGGAGAGCGAAACGGATGATCTGAACGTGGCACAAGATGAGCTTGGTGAAGATTACAATGAAGACGAAATTAGGCTCGTGAGAATCAAATTTTTGTCAGAACAGGCCAATTAACACGTTAAATAGCATTAATAAGGTAAGATTTTCGTAAAAAGCGGTTCATATCTGAAATATTATTGCTAAATTTGCACGCAATAAATTTTTAAAGGTTACAATATGTCATCATTTGTTGCAGATAAAATTGTAATGGACGGACTCACTTATGACGACGTCCTTCTGATCCCTGCTTATTCAGAGGTACTACCTAAACAGGTAGAGTTGAAAACCAAGTTCTCTCGTAATATCGAGTTGAATGTTCCATTCGTTACAGCAGCGATGGATACCGTTACTGAGTCTTCTATGGCGATAGCTATCGCCCGTGAAGGTGGTATCGGTGTAATTCACAAGAACATGACCATCGAGGAGCAAGCTCGTCAGGTGGCCATTGTGAAGCGTGCTGAGAATGGTATGATCTATGATCCTGTGACTATCCGTCGTGGTAGTACGGTTCAGGATGCTCTTGATATGATGCATGATTATCATATTGGAGGTATTCCTGTAGTGGATGATGAGAATCATTTGGTTGGTATTGTCACGAATCGTGACCTTCGTTTCGAGCGTCGTTTGGACAAAAAAATCGATGAGGTTATGACTTGTGAGAATCTTGTTACAACTCATCAGCAGACTGACCTTTCAGCTGCTGCTCAGATTTTGCAGGAAAACAAGATTGAGAAACTTCCTGTTGTCGACAATGCTAATCATCTTGTTGGTTTGATAACCTATAAGGATATTACCAAGGCCAAGGATAAGCCTATGGCTTGCAAGGATGAAAAGGGTCGTTTGCGTGTAGCTGCAGGTGTGGGTGTTACGGTTGATACCCTCGATCGTGCCCAGGCTTTGGTAGATGCAGGAGCTGATGCTATCGTAATTGATACAGCTCATGGTCATTCCAAGGGTGTTGTGGATAAGCTCCACGCTGTTAAGGCTGCATTCCCTAACGTAGATATCGTTGTTGGTAATGTGGCTACTGGCGAGGCTGCCAAGTATTTGGTTGATAATGGTGCTGATGGTATCAAGGTGGGTATCGGCCCAGGTTCTATCTGTACTACTCGTGTCGTTGCAGGTGTAGGTGTGCCACAGTTGAGTGCTGTTTATGATGTTTACTCCGTACTGAAGGGCACTGGTGTACCATTGATAGCAGATGGTGGTTTGCGTTATTCTGGTGACATTGTTAAGGCTTTGGCTGCAGGTGGTAGCTGCGTGATGATTGGCTCATTGGTCGCTGGTACCGAGGAAAGCCCTGGTGATACTATTATCTTCAATGGTCGTAAGTTCAAGAGCTATCGTGGTATGGGTTCTTTGGAAGCTATGGAGCAGAAGAATGGTTCTAAGGATCGCTACTTCCAGAGTGATACTAAGGATGTGAAGAAACTTGTACCAGAGGGTATCGCTGGTCGTGTGCCTTATAAGGGAACCGTTCAGGAGGTTATCTATCAGTTGATGGGTGGCTTGCGTTCTGGTATGGGCTATTGTGGTGCCGCTACCATTGAGAAGTTGCATGATGCCAAGTTCACACGTATTACCAATGCAGGCGTCTTAGAGAGCCATCCTCACGATATTACAATTACCAGTGAGGCTCCTAACTATAGTCGCCCTGAATAATATTAGAATAAAGTATGAAATTTTATGCGCTTATTACGGCTATGCTCCTGCAAGGGGGCATAGCTTTTGCACAAAACGATCCTACGATAATGATCATTAATGGTCAGCCCGTGAGCCGTTCTGAGTTTGAGTATTCATACAATAAGAATAACTCGGAAGGCGTCATTGACAAGAAAAGTGTCAATGAATACGTGGACTTGTTCATTAATTATAAGTTGAAGGTGCAGGCTGCACTTGATGCTAAGATGGATACTCTGTCTTCTTTTAAGGCGGAGTTTTTGCAGTATCGTGACCAGCAGATTCGACCTATGATGATAAGTGAGGGAGATGTGGAGAGCGAAGCGCATAAGATATATGATGAGACGAAACAGCGCGTTTGTGCAAATGGCGGATTGGTGAAACCTGCTCATATTTTGCTCAGACTGAGCCAAAAGGCATCTTCTGACGAACAGTATAAGGCTAAGAAGACGGCGGATTCTATCTATGATGCCTTGCGCAAAGGTGCTCGTTTTGAAACTCGGGCTATGAAATACTCCGATGATAAAGGTTCGGCTAAGCAGGGTGGAATGTTGCCTTGGATCTCCAAGGGACAGACTGTAAAAGCATTTGAGGACAAGGCTTTCTCTATGAAAGTCGGTGAATTCTCACAGCCGGTATTGTCAGAGTTTGGCTATCACATCATCAAATTGATGGGTAAGCAAGATTTCTTCCCTTATGATTCTGTCAGAAATGACATTAAGCGTTTTATTGATGCTAGAGGTATTAGGGAGAGAATAGTTGATGAGAAGTTGGATTCTTTGGTAAAAGTTACTCCTGGAGTCGCTAATCGTGAGGAAGTCTTAGATCTGGAGACTAATCGCTTGTCTTCTTCTGATAATCAACTGAAGTATTTGGTAAAGGAGTACCATGATGGTTTGCTACTTTATGAAATAAGTAATAGGATGGTATGGGACAAAGCTGCTAATGACGAAAGGGGATTGGCTGCCTACTATGCCAAAAACAAAAAAAGATATTATTGGGAACAGCCCCATTTCAAAGGCATCGCCTATCATGTGAAGACTATAGGGGATGTGGAGGCTGTCAAAAAAGCTCTGAAAGGCAAACCATTCAATGAATGGGCAGAGGTCCTGAGAAATACTTTTAATAAAGACTCCGTTACTCGCATACGAGTGGAGAAAGGAATCTTTAAGCAGGGAGATAATGCCTTTGTAGATAGCTTGGTGTTCAAAAAACAAGCCAAGATAGAGAAGCAGAAGGGATTCCCTATAGATGCAACTTATGGCAAGGTGTTGAAGAAACATCCTGAAAATTACCAGGACGTGAAGTCGCTGGTTGTGGCTGATTACCAAGATCAGTTGGAGAAAGAATGGGTTGCTGACTTGAGAAAGAAATATAAATATGTGGTTAACCAAGATGTGTTGGCTACAGTCAATAAACACTAAATATAGGAAGTATACATGAATACTGGATATAAAACAAGTTTGGCTTTTATTGCCTTTTTGATGGTCATGGGCATTGGCGTAAGTGCTAGAAGAGCTAGCTTTAGCTCCTTGGCTAAGGACACTGATACCGTAAGCCATGATAGTGAGACCGCGGTGCTGCCAGAGAAGATAGATGAAGGTAGCGTGGTAGATGAGGTGATATGGGTCGTAGGTGATGAGGCTATTTTGAAATCAGATGTTGAGGTAGCTCGCTTGCAGTCCGAGGCAGAGGGCATCAAGTTTGATGGTGACCCTGATTGTTCTATTCCTGAGGATATTGCCGTGCAGAAACTATTCCTCCATCAGGCGGCTATAGATAGTATTGAGGTGTCTGAGTCTGAGGTAATGCAGGGCATTGATGACCGTATCAATTATTGGATTTCAATGATTGGTTCTCGTGAGAAGTTGGAAGAGTATCGTAAGCAGACAGTTACGCAGATGCGCCAGCAGATGCATGATGACTTTAAAAACCAGCAGTTGATTCAGAAGATGAGACAGGAATTGGTTAAGGACATCAAGGTATCGCCTGCACAGGTTAGAAAATATTTCAATGCTCTGCCAGCAGATAGTATCCCTTTTGTGCCTACAGAGGTGGAAGTGGAAATCTTGACGATGCAGCCACGCATTCCTATGGAGGAAATTAACCGAGTGAAGAATGAACTGCGTGATTTCACTGATCGTGTCAATAAGGGCGAGACTTCTTTTGCTACATTGGCGAGATTGTATTCCGAGGATCCAGGATCTGCTCGTATGGGTGGTGAGATGGACTATGTCGGAAGAGGTATGCTTGATCCAGCTTTTGCCAATGTTGCATTCAACTTGACTGACCCAAAGAAGATTTCTAAGATTGTGGAGTCTGAGTTTGGTTATCATATCATCCAGTTGATAGATAAGCGTGGTGATAAGATTAAGTGCCGTCATATCTTGCTGAAACCTCAGGTTTCTCAGGAGGCGATAGATAAATCTATCGCTCGATTGGACTCCATCGGCGATGATATCAGAGCTAAGAAGTTTACCTTCGAGGCAGCTGTCAGCGCGCTCTCTGATGATAAGGATACAAGAAATAATAAGGGCTTGATGGTAAATACGGCTCAAGCCGAGACTCGTACCTCTAAGTTCCAGATGAAGGATTTACCTACCGAGGTGGCTCGAATGGTGGATACCATGAAGGTAGGGCAGGTGTCTGCTCCGTTCACCATGGTAAATTCTCGTGGCAAGACCACTTGTGCCTTGGTTAAGCTTGTGAGTAGAGTGGATGGTCATCGTGCCACCATAACTGAAGATTTCCAGGTGATGCAGGATGTGGTATTAGCCAAGGAACGTGAGAAGACTTTGCATGATTGGGTGGTCAATAAGATCAAGCAGACGTATGTTCGTATGAACGATCGTTACAAGGATTGCAAATTTAAATATCAAGGTTGGGTTAAATGATAAGCAACAAAGATTATAATTATAAAAACGGGCATAGAATCTTTTTCATAGGGATTCTATGCCTATTTGGGTTTTGTTTGGTTCAAGCCATGCAAGCTCCAAGGAAGCATACCAAAAAGCGTCCTCAGGGAGCGCGCGTCTATTTGCTCCATGCCGATGAACTTCGATATGATATGTATGGCAAGAATCCTGATGCACAGATTGTGAAGGGAAAAGTTTCGTTCTTGCATCAGGGTGGTCGTCTAACTTGTGACAGTGCTTATTTCTATCAAGGATCCAATTCGGTTAAAGCATTTGGACATGTGCATTATAAGCAGGGAGATACTTTGTCTCTTACTTGTGAGAGGGCGGAGTATGACGGGCAGATGCAGATGATGCGAGCTCGTAAGAATGTGGTGTTGCATCATCGACGCCAGACTCTCTTGACGGATAGCTTGGACTTTGACCGTCTTTACAACATGGCTAATTTCTTTGATGGTGGTACTCTCATTGATGGTAAGGATCGTTTGGTAGCCGACTGGGGTGAGTATCATACGGAGACGAGAGAGGCTAAGTTTGTATATAATGTAAAACTGCGTAGTGGCAAGGATGTTGTTACTACCGATACTTTGTATTATGATGTGCGCAAGTCCAAGGCTCACATGGTAGGCCCTTCCAAGATAGTGTCTGGTGCCAGTGTGGTGAAGACGGAAAATGGCTATTATGATACCAAGACCGACCGTGCCCAACTTTATGGTCGTTCTACGCTTACTGACAAGGACAAGACCATCACGGGCGATAGCCTGTACTACGTCAAGGATGGTGAGAGCACAGGTTATGGCAATGTGGTGTATGTAGACAAGAAGAACAAGAACTCCCTGACATGCAATTATCTTCGCTATAATGAGAAGACCGGTAAGGGATTTGCCACTCGCAATCCTGTGGCTATAGACTATTCTCAGAAGGATACTTTGTGGGTCCATTCTGATACGATGCGCATCTACACCTTCAATATCAATACCGATTCGGTGTATCGCAAGGTCCATGCTTATCATAAGGTTAGAGCCTACAGGGTAGATGTGCAGGCAGTTTGCGATTCTTTGGTCTTTAATTCCAAGGATTCGTGCATGACCATGTACAAGGACCCTATAACATGGAATGGCAACCGACAGTTGCTGGGCGAGCAAATCAAGGCGTATATGAACGACTCTACCATACGCTTTGCCCATGTCATAGGTCAGGCTCTTTCTGTAGAGCAGTTGCCTGATAGTGTGCATTATAATCAAGTGGCTTCGCAGGAGATGAAAGCTTATTTTGAGCAGGGCGAGATTAAAAAGTCGGAAGCTATAGGCAATGTGCAAACGGTATATTACGTTACGAACGATAAGGATAGCTCCTTGGTGGGGCTCAATTACTTGGAAACTGACACGATGCGTATGTTTGTCGGAGCACAGCGTAAGTTGGATAAGATATGGACCAATAAATTTACCAGTACGATGTATCCGCTGACGCAAACCCCGCCATCTAAGTATAAACTGCCAAGTTTCGCATGGTTTGATGACATCCGTCCTAAGGACAAAAACGATATATTCGTGTGGAAGGCCAAGGCGAAAGGCTCGGAGCTGAAAGCCATCAAGCGTCATCAAGCACCTTTGCAAACGATAAGTAAATAACTGTATATATAAATAGGTGTCATCATGAGTGATATTATTCAACTTTTACCTGATTCTGTAGCCAACCAAATCGCGGCTGGTGAGGTGATACAACGTCCAGCTTCTGTCATCAAGGAGTTGGTGGAGAATGCTGTGGATGCTGGTGCGAAGAATATCCAAGTGGCAGTGCAAGATGCCGGTCGCACCAATATACAGGTGATAGATGATGGAAAGGGAATGTCGGAGACCGATGCTCGATTGGCTTTCGAACGTCATTCCACTTCGAAGATACGACAGGCGGAAGACTTGTTCGACCTTCATACGATGGGATTCCGAGGCGAAGCTCTTGCCTCTATAGCTGCCGTGGCGCAGATAGAGTTGAAGTCGCGTCAAGAAAGCGATGAGGTGGGAACGAAGATCAATATATCTGGTTCCCGTTTCGAAAAACAAGAACCTTGTGCTTGTCCTGTTGGCAGTATGTTTACTGTTAGCAATATATTCTATAATGTACCCGCGCGTAGGAAGTTCTTGAAGTCCAATTCCACGGAACTGAATAATATCTTGACAGCCTTCGAGCGCATCGCTTTGGTCTATCCTCAAATTTCGTTCTCCTTGCATAGCAATGGAAGTGAGGTGTTCAATCTTCGTGCCGGCAATCTCCGTCAGCGCATCGTTGATGTCTTTGGCAAGAGATTCAATCAAGAGTTGCTGCCTGTAAATGTGGAGACCACGATGTGCAAGATAACAGGATTTGTGGGCAAGCCCGAGTCTGCACGCAAGAAGGGTGTGCATCAGTTCTTCTTTGTTAATGGCAGATATATGAAGCATCCTTATTTCAACAAGGCTGTGCTGTCAGCTTATGATCGCTTGGTTCCGCAAGGCGAACAGGTGCCATATTTCCTTTATTTCGATGTGGACCCCAAGGATATTGATGTCAATATTCATCCTACGAAGACTGAGATCAAGTTTGAGAATGACCAGGCTATCTGGCAGATTCTCTCAGCTTCGGTCAAGGAGTCAATAGGCATGTTTAATGATGTGCCAACCATAGACTTCGATACAGAAGATAAACCCGATATCCCTGTCTATAATCCAGAAGTGCAACCTATGGCGGCTGCTCCGAAGATAAGTCTTAACCCAGGTTACAATCCATTTAAGACATCTTCTTCTTCTGGCGCATCTCCTTCGTCGGCTGTTCCTCACAGTAAGCCAAAGGTGGATTCGCAGTGGGAACAGATTTATGAGGGATTGAAAGATCAAGGTCAAGACCAAGAACACGAAATGCCTCTCTTTGAGAATGAGGAGACCATCCAAGCCGAATCTCCTAGCAGCATTCTGGCAGAGAAGTCTCCTGCCCATTATCAATATAAGGGAAAGTATATCATGACAGCCGTGAAGTCGGGCTTGATGATCATTGATCAACACCGAGCTCATGTGAGAATCCTTTTCGAGGAATACTTGCAGCAATTGAAGGAGCGCACATTCCATTCTCAGAAGGTGCTTTTCCCCGAGGTGTTGCAGTTGGCAGTGTCGGATAGAGTGATGTTCGAAAAACTTCTGCCGGAGATGCAAGAGATGGGATTCGAACTGGAGGATCTGGGTGGCGGAAGCTATGCCGTGAATAGTGTGCCTGCCGGCTTGGATGGTCTGAATCCTGTGAAGCTGGTGCAGGATATGATAGCCAGTGCCAAGGAGCAAGGCGTTACAGCCATCGAGGAAATCAATCGCAATTTGGCACTTTCGCTAGCACGCCATGCAGCCATTCCGCAAGGACAAGTGCTGAGCAATGACGAGATGGAAAATCTGGTGAATACACTTTTTGCCTGCGAAAATGTGAATTATACACCAGATGGCAAATCTGTGCTTTGTATTCTTCAGCAAGATGAAATAGAACATCTTTTGGGGTAAAAATGGCTGCGAAAACGGATTTTTGCAAGAAAATTAAACAAAAAATGCTTTTTTTTTTAAGAAAAAGTAGAATAATTGAAAAATAAGTATTAACTTTGCCACCAAATACTGAAAGTGGATATTAATAGTAATATATATATATATTGATTGTTAAATTTAAAAGTTATGAAAAAGTTATTAGCAGTGCTAGCTTTCGCTAGTATTTCTTTGAGCG
Source organism: Candidatus Segatella intestinihominis (assembly GCA_900548535.1). Classification (GTDB taxonomy): domain Bacteria; phylum Bacteroidota; class Bacteroidia; order Bacteroidales; family Bacteroidaceae; genus Prevotella; species Prevotella intestinihominis. Next base: position 22,628 of record URLG01000041.1, read on the forward strand.
GTTTCGCTCAGGACGCAAACACAACTGAGAAGTACAGTGTTGCAACAAATTCATTCTGGAGCAACTGGTTTGTTCAGGCAAACGTTGCTGGTTCTGCATTCTGGGGCAACCAGGAGGTAGGCAATGATTTCTCTAAGAGCCCATTGAAGGGCTTCCGCAACAACCTTGGCTTCTCTGTAGCTGTAGGTAAGTGGTTTACTCCAGGTCTCGGTCTCCGTACTAAGCTCAATGGTATCTGGGGTCGCAATGTGGTTTCTACAGACAAGAAGCAGAATGCTGACAAGTATTGGACTTTGAACGAGCAGGTATTGTTCAACGTAAGCAATATGTTGTGTGGTTACAATGAGAACCGCCTTTGGGATTGCATTCCTTACGCTAGCGTAGGTTTGAACCGCAACATGTCTGCTAACTCTTATGCTCCAGTTTTGGGCGTAGGTCTCTTGAATGAGTTCAAGATCAACAACAAGTGGGCTGTCAACCTCGACATCAACTATGCTTTGAGCACAGCTGACTACGATGGTACTACAGCAGCTCTCGCTGGTTCTAAGCCACACGATGCTCACTCTGTTAAGGGTTTGATCGCTAACCACGACCGTGTGTTGAACGTTGAGGTCGGTGTTACTTACAACCTCGGCAAGGCAACTTGGAACAAGGTTCCAGATGTTGATGCTATCAATGCTCTTCACCAGTCAGAGCTCGACGCTCTCAACGCTAAGTTGAACGATGCTAATGCAGAGAACGATCGTTTGAAGAATCTCTTGAACAACCAGAAGCCAGTTCAGACTAACGCAGCTGCTGAGGCTGAGGCTAAGTATGTAACTACTCCAGTTTCTGTATTCTTCAACCTCGGTAAGGCTAACGTAGCTTCTCGTAAGGATCTCGTAAACGTACAGGCTCTTGCTAAGTACGCTAAGGACAACAACGCTAAGTTGGTTGTTAATGGTTATGCTGATAGCGCTACTGGTTCTGCAGCTGTTAACCAGAAGCTCTCTCAGGCTCGTGCTGAGAAGGTAGCTAACGAACTCGTTAAGATGGGTGTAGACAAGGCTAACATCGTAGTTAAGGCTAACGGTGGTGTTAAGGATTTGACTCCTGCTTCTTACAACCGTCGTGCAACTGTTGAGGTTGCTGAGTAGTATTTATACTGAATATTTAATAGTATAAAGATAATATGGGGCATTCTTCCTAGTGAAGGATGCCCTTTTTCGATATTGGTCAATGGAGTCCTGCATTTGCTTAAATTCAGAAAAAGGTGCGTCAGAACCCCGAAAAAGCTCGCTTTTGGGGGCAAAAACAAGGAAAAATGCACTTTTTTGAAGAAAAAATGAAAAAAGTTGGGAAAAAGTTTGGTGGAATCAAAAAATGTTAGTACCTTTGCAACCGCTTACGAAAAGTAAGGGCGCTTAGCTCAGCTGGTTTAG
>URLG01000042.1 GCA_900548535.1 Candidatus Segatella intestinihominis
GCTTCTTGAATACTGTATTGTAAAGGTCCTTGTTCTCGTCTGGACAAATCTCGTCACGAGCCACATACACCTGGATTCTGCCCTTAGAGTCCTGCAACTCAGCGAAGCTAGCTTTACCCATCACGCGGCGACCCATCATACGGCCAGCGATAACTACCTGGCGTGGTTCGTCCTCGTCCTTGAACTCAGCCTTGATGTCAGTGCTGAATGCATTGGTTGGAAACTCTGCTGCTGGGTATGGGTCGATGCCCATCTCTCGCAATGTCTGAAGACTCTGTCTGCGAACGATTTCTTGTTCGCTTAACTCTAAAATGTTCATATTACTAATTCAGATATATCTTTTTTATTATTTATGGGTGCAAATTTACAAAATAAATCTGAACTAAGTGCTGATTTTATGTTTTTTAGTATTAATGAAGTAAAAAACGGGTGCAATTTTTGCACTAAATCAAATAAAAAGTGCAATTTATTTTGTTTTCTCTGCAGAAAGTCTTACCTTTGCCTTAAAAAATAAAAAGGAGATAACTATGAACATAGATGAAGTAGTAACACGTATCAGTAAGTCCGATGGTCTCTCCAAGACCCTCGGTATGCATTTTATATCAACCCCCGAACCCGATACACTCCAGGCTACGATGAAGGTGGATGAGCGCAATCGCCAGCCATTTGGCTTCTTGAGCGGTGGTGCCTCACTTGCCCTAGCCGAGAATTTGGCAGGCATCGGCTCCTTGGCTGTGTGTCCTGGTCAGATAGCAGTGGGCATCAATGTGAGTGGCACCCATGTGCTGGCAGTCAGCGAGGGCGATACCGTTACGGCGTATGGCAAGTTGGTACACAAGGGCAGAACCCTCCACACTTGGCAGGTGGAACTGAAGAATGGCGCAGGCGACTTGATCTGCACCGTCCAGGTGACCAACTATGTGTTTACTCCTAAGAAGGAGCAGGCAAAGAAGGAAGAATCTAAGCAAGCAGAGTAGGGGAATGACAGCATTCGCATATTATCGTTTACCCTATCTGTATCACGCCACCCAGATGATACAGCATGAGGGAGAGCCTGAGGTTTTGGGCTCCGTGGCAGAACTGAATGGCAAGGAGGGCTTCGTAGTGGCTCCTTTCTCGCCGTCCTGCGATTGTCCTGTGGTGCTGATTCATCCCGATGAAGTTAAGCATGTGGCTGTAAGGACGAGAGGAGCTGGAAAAATTTTCGTCCCGAGAAACTTGGAGTTTCATAGGGATGAAACTCTGAGTTTCACGCCTGAAATCGATACTTATGCCCAGGACTTCGCTGCCTTTCATGAGCGATTAAAAGTTGGCGATTTCCAGAAGATTGTTTTGGCTCGCTGCGCAAGGATTACCCTTGAAGAAAGGACAAGAAAAACTAGCGAGGGAGAGGGTGTTGGAATCCATCAGAAATCTCTATTCGCTGATGCCGAATCCCTCTTCATGGAGGCATGCCAGCTCTATCCTCGCCTCTTCGTCGCCTTGGTCTATACCGAGCCGTCGGGTATGTGGTTGATGGCTACGCCCGAGATACTTCTTAAGGGCGATGGCTGCGAGATGACCACGATGTCGTTGGCGGGCACTCAGCGTGCCGAACCCTCTAGAACGGTGGCAGATTATCCCGTGGAGGGAGTGGAGTGGTCGCAGAAAAACCAAGAGGAACAGCAGTATGTTACCGATTACATCACGCAGTGTGTCAGTGCCTTCACCGACGATTACTCCTTGAAAGGTCCCTACACCACGATGGCTGCCAATCTCTATCATCTGCGCACCGACATCCGCTTTTCATTAAAGAGTACCCAGCAGATGGGCGATGTCTTGGAAGCCCTCTATCCCACGCCAGCCGTCTGTGGCATCCCGAAGGAAGCCACCCGCCAGTTTATCTTGGCGCATGAGCATCATCCTCGCCAATACTACAGTGGTTTCGTAGGTCCGCTCCAGATGCAAGGCAAGACCCACCTCTATGTCTCCCTGCGCTGCATGCACATTCTCCCCGAGGTCCATGCCTGCGAACTCTATGCTGGTGGCGGCCTCTTGAAAGAGAGCGAGATGCAGAAGGAATGGGAAGAGACTGAGGCCAAAATGCAAACCATCAAGAGGGTGCTTAATTCTTAATTATAAATTATTAATTCTTAATTCAATCTCCGTGTTTAGCAATATCGAGAATGTCAATATTCTGACCAGTGTACTGGAAAGTCATGGTTGTAGAAGAGTCGTCGTTTGCCCTGGAAGCAGAAACGCTCCTATCGTCCATAACTTCAATGAGATAGCGGGCATCACCTGCTATCCCGTGACGGATGAGCGCAGTGCTGGCTTCTATGCCATCGGACTGGCTTTGGGCGATATTTCGTCGTCCCATGTTAGCCCTATTGCCGTATGCGTCACCTCTGGTTCTGCTCTGCTCAATCTGCACCCTGCCGTGGCGGAAGCTTACTATCAGAAGTTGCCTATCATCTTCATCTCTGCCGACCGACCAGCGGAATGGATAGGTCAGCAGGATGGGCAAACCTTGCCGCAAGCCAATGTCTTCGGCTCGTTGGTCAATAGGAGTGTCAATATTCCTGTTGTCAACAGCGATGACCAGCGTTGGTTTTGCGAGCGAGAGGTCAATGAGGCGGTCATCGACTGTGTTCATCGCAAGATAGGCCCCGTACATATTAATATACAGATACAAGAACCGCTCTATGAGTTTACTCAGGAGAACCTCCCAAAGGCGAGATTGATAGAGTATGCTCTTCCCACCGATCGTTTCTCAGGCATTGAGTCTTACGATGTGCGTGATTTTCTCGAAGCTAAGCGCCCGATGATTGTCATAGGGCAGGATTATCCAGACAGTCAACTCTATGGCATCAAGGATCTTGCCAGCTGGGCAGTCACGCTCTGCGAACCTACGGGCCTTGCCCTGTATAGCGAGCCAGCATCAAGGAAGTTTTCTGATAAGCTTCTGATGACCAACTTTGAGGAGGTGCTCGTGGCATTGGAAAGAGAAGAGGCTAAGGCTGCTTTGGGTCAAGAACCCGCATGGAATGTCAATGCCTTCAAGCCCGATTTCATCCTCTATGTGGGCGGCTGCATCGTGAGCAAGCGGCTGAAGAAGTTCCTGCGCAGTTGCAAGGAGGCAAAGGTGTGGCGAGTGAGCCGAGATGGCGATGCGGTGGATACCTTTATGCATCTCAATCGCATATTCGAGATGGAGCCGAATGCATTGGCTTTCAGATTGATGGATTTCCATCAAGAGCATGAGGAGGCTGTGCGCCAGTACCGAGAACTATGGGAGAAAGCCCTGCTCCAAGCCAAGCGTCATGCCTTTCGCTATGAACCACCGTTCAGTAGCATGGCGGCGGTAAAATACTTGCAACAGGAGTTTCTTGCCTCTTCGCTGGATGATAACCGAGATTCTCGCCTCTTCTATGGCAACAGTATGGCTATCCGTTTGGCTTGCATCTATGCTCGTCAGTATGTCCACTGTCTTAGGGGCGTGAATGGCATCGAAGGAACGCTCTCGGCAGCGGCTGGTCTCTCTCGCTTCTTGTCTGAGCAGAATAGAGTGGGGGAAAACCAGGTCAAGGTCTTTTGCGTGTTAGGCGATCTTAGTTTCTTCTACGACCAGAATGCCCTCTGGAACCAAAACTTGAACGGCAGCCTGCGCATCATCGTGCTTAATAACAGCGGTGGAGCCATCTTCGGTAAGTTCCAAGGGCTGAAAGAAAGCTCAGCTCGTGAGCGGCTTGTCATGGCAGAGCATCATACTTCGGCATTCCATGCTTGTCAGGCAAACAAGGTCATCTATCTGTCTGCCAACAATATGAAGACGCTAAAGGCAGGCATCGACCAGCTCCTCCACCAGGAGTCCGAACGTCCGATGCTCCTGGAGGTCTTCACCGATATCGACACCGACAACCAAGCCTTAAAGGCATATCATAATTTTCAAATTTCAAATTTCAATTTTCAAATAATATAGGACAATGAGAAAATGGAAAAAGATAGAAGGTTTTGATTTCAAGGAAATCATCTTCGAAGAGTACAATCATATCGCTAAGATTACGATCAATCGTGAGCGTTATCGCAACGCCTTCACCCCATTGACTACATGGGAAATGTCACAGGCATTCAATTATTGCCGTGATTGCTTGGATATCCGAGTGGTGATATTGACGGGTGCTGGCGACAAGGCATTCTGTGCCGGTGGCGATATGCACGTCAAGGGCCGTGGCGGCTATGTGGGCAACGACGGCGTGCCTCGCCTCAATGTGCTCGATGTGCAGATGCAGATTCGTCGCTTGCCTAAGCCTGTCATCGCTATGGTGAATGGCTATGCCATCGGTGGCGGTCATGTGCTCCATGTGATGTGCGACCTCACCATAGCCTCCGAGAATGCCATCTTTGGTCAGACTGGTCCTAAGGTGGGTAGTTTTGATGCTGGCTTTGGTGCCTCTTATCTGGCACGTATGGTAGGTCAGAAGAAAGCTCGTGAAATCTGGTTCCTCTGCAAGCAGTATACGGCGAAGGAAGCCGAGGAGATGGGCATGGTCAATAAGGTGGTGCCTTTCGATCAGTTGGAAGATACCTGTGTGGAGTGGGCTGAGATCATGATGGAGCGTTCGCCACTCGCCCTGCGCATGATCAAGGCAGGCTTGAATGCCGAACTGGATGGTCAGGCAGGTATTCAGGAGCTTGCTGGCGATGCCACCATGCTTTACTACACTATGGACGAGGCGCAAGAGGGTGGCAAGGCATTCCTTGAAAAGCGCAAGCCTCGCTTCGATGATTATCCTAAGTTCCCATAATCATCATATTAGAACTTAAAATAAAAAATCTCCCGCCAGATAGGTGGGAGATTTTTTATTTTTATTCATGAGTGGCAAATCTTTGCTCAGCCAGTTTCTCATACTTCGTTCCAGGCTTGCCATAGTTGGCGTATGGCCAGATGCTGATGCCGCCACGAGGAGTGAAGATACCCGTTACCTCGATGTATTTTGGGTCCATCAGCTGGATGAGATCCTTCATGATGATGTTCACGCAGTCCTCATGGAAGTCACCATGGTTGCGGAAGCTGAAGAGATACAGCTTCAAGCTCTTGCTCTCCACCATCTTTACGTCAGGGATATAGCTGATGCGAATCTCCGCAAAGTCAGGCTGTCCAGTGATAGGGCAGAGGGAGGTAAACTCTGGGCAGTTGAATCTTACCCAGTAGTCATTGCCCGGATGCTTGTTGACGAAAGTCTCCAGCACCTCAGGCGCATAATCCATCTTGTATTGGGTCTTGGCACCGAGCGCCTTCAACCCGTCTTCTTTTCTATCTGTCATAATTTTTATTTAGTTCAAACTGAAAATCTTGAAGACATTGTAGGAGATGCCATTGTCGTAGACATCCTCGCCCTCATGCTCCTTGATAGCCTTTACCACTCGGATGGTGATAGGGAGAACCACTACCTCATAGGCTGTCTTGAGAATGACCTGCCAGAGCATCAGCCATGGCAACTCGGAGGTAGGAACTACGCCAGCCAATGCCAATGGGAAGAAGATGATGCTGTCGCAACTCTCACCGGCTATGGTGCTCAGGATGGCACGGGCAGAGAAGTGCTTGCCGCCATCACGAATCTTCATCACGCTCATCACGTAGGCATTGGCAAAGGAACCTACGATGAAGGCTACGAAGGAGGCTGCGGCGATGCGTGGCGCCAAACCAAAGATGGCATGGAATCCGGCATCATTGGTCCAATAAGGGGCGGCAGGAATGGCATCGCAGATGGCTCCCAAGGCTACGAAGAAGAAGTTCATCGCAAAACCTGTCCATATCAACAGACGAGCTTTCTGATAACCCCATACCTCGCATACCACATCATTGATAATGTAGCTCACTGGGAATACGATGAGACCACCGGTTAAGGATACTGGCCCGAAGGCGATTTGCTTTGTTTCGAGCACGTTTGCTGCTATCAGACAAACGCAGAAGAGGATGCTGAAAAGCATAAACAGCACGCTCACTTGTTTCTTTGTTTTGTTCATTTTCTTGTTTTTTACGAGGTTTACCAAGCACTCGAGTTATTATATAAATCGGGATGGGAACTGCCCCAACCGCTGAAATCGGCTGCAAAATTACAACTTTTCTGGCTAATAGCCAAATATTTGGGGAATTTTTTATCATCGGATTACACGGATTTTTTTCTTTAGCTCTCGCAGATTTCGCAGATAACGCAGATTTTTACGTATATTTATAATAAGTAAAGGGAATGTCATCATTTGGCGATAACATTCCCTTTTTGTGTTTCGTAATATGCAATCTTGCTAATGGGGCAGGTAACAAACCAGCCCTCCCAGTATTTCTTGCTGAGATTAGTTCTCCATAAACTTCTTGGCGGCTCTGAGCTGATGGCGCATCACGCTCAGGAACTCCTGGCTCTCTTGCAATACGTTGAGATATACCAAGGAAATCTGGTTAAGAGTGTTGTCGCTCATGTGCTGGATGCGGTCGATGTGCTTCTTGCGGAGCATACTCAGCTCATCCTTGCAGGCATCAGCCTCGGCTAAGATCTCACGATAGTTCTCGTAGCGACTGGTCTCTATCTGCTCGCAGCTCATGCGCATCAGGTCGTTGATCTTCTGGCGCACTGGCTTAAACTCGTTGATATACTCGGCTGGCAGTGGATTGAAGTTGTTGTCCACGTGCTCCTTGATAGGGTCGAGCATACGACGGAGAGAGTAGATGAACTGCTGGTTGGAGTTGGCTCCCAGATGAAACCAAGTATTGCGCTCGATGGCGATGTCCATAGGTGAACGCTTCAAGCCTAACATCTCCTGGCGACGGAATTTCTTCAGCATATCCTGCTCCTTCTTCAGCTCCTTGTTGGCATGGCGAAGGTCACGAGGATTCTCGTTGGCAAGGCCGTCCATAATCTGATTGAACTCATTGAGGGCGAAGTGGCAAACGAAGCTCTGGGTGCGAGATACCTGACGACGAAGCAAGTCCCAAACAATCTCTGGATCGTGGGAGCGCATCATCAACTGGAAGGTGCTGCCCTTGCTCTCCTCCTTAGCCTTCTTGTTGTACTGGATGTTACTGCGGATGAGCATGAAGACTACGAGCCCCATGAATGCTACCTTCACTACGATGCCACCATAATACATGGCGAGACATACAACACCGCAGGCTGCGAAGGCTACACCGGCTGTGATAAACCATCCACCGATCACGCTCAATACACCTGTTACACGAAACACTGCACTCTCACGGCTCCAAGCACGGTCGGCGAGGGAAGAACCCATGGCTACCATGAAGGTGACGTAAGTGGTAGAGAGAGGCAACTTGAGGTTGGTGCCGATGGTGATGAGCATGGAAGCGAGCACCAAGTTGACAGCGGCACGAACCACGTCGAAGGCTGCGCTCTCCTCCAGTTCTACCTCGTTCTTGTCGAATCGGCTGTTGATCCAGTTCATCAGAGCCTTTGGCAAGAACTTCTTCAACCATGAATCTGTAGCCTGGCAGTTGCGTACAATCACGCGGGCTGCAGAAGAACTGCCGAACATCTCATCGCCCTCATCCTGACGGCTCAAGTCAACAGAAGTCTTGATTACGTTCTGGGCTTTCTTGGATGTCGCCATGGCGATAATCATCACGGCACCGGCAGCAAGCAGGAAGCCTGGAGTAGTCTTGGCACTCTCCATCAATGAAGTCATCATAAACTGGTTTGGCGCTGCACCGTTGGCATTTGCCATATAGTCCTGATAAGAAGAGAGACCAGCCAGAGGCACACCGATGAAGTTCACCAGGTCGTTACCAGCGAAAGCCATAGCCAGGGCGAAAGTACCCATCAGCACCGTAAACTTGAAGATGTTGACACGGCAGAGGTGCAGGAATTCCATCACAACAGCAGACACCACGAAGGTGATGCAGATGAGGAAACCGAGATTCTGGTCGATGTAATCGCGCACCTCAGCAGGCAAGTAAGGACTCTTGCCCAAACCTTTCATGAAGATGAAGTAAGAGAGGGCTGTAAAGGCGATACCACCGAAGATGGCGATGCTGTAGCGGCTGTGCTTGCGGTAGTTGAAGGTGAAGATGATACGGGAAAGCCACATCACGAAAGCACCAAACACGAAGGCGATGATGACAGATGAGAAGATACCCATGATTACCTCCAACGCCTTGTTGCTGTTGAGCAATACGCCATAGTTGAGGCTATCGTCGCCATACATCTTCAATGTAGCGAGGATGAAAGCACCACCCAGCAGCTCGAATACCAGAGAGACGGTAGTAGAGGTTGGCATACCTAAGGTGTTGAACACATCCAGGATGATAACGTCTGTCACCATGACCGCCAGGAAGAGCGTCATCACTTCCTCGAAGGTGAAGTGGTCTGGACTCATGATGCCGTGTCGGGCAATATCCATCATTCCCGATGACATGATGGCTCCGAGAACCACACCGCAGGATGCGATAATCAGCACCGTGCGAAACTTAGCCACCTTAGCTCCGATGGCAGATTGCAGGAAGTTGACAGCATCGTTGCTGACTCCTACGAAGAGATCGAACACTGCTAAACAGAGCAGGAAGATCACAATACATAAATAAATTGTACCCATATATTTTACTATTGTTTATTATACCTTATTATATAAGGGGTTTATCTCAACATAGCTAGATACATTTCTCCCCTTACTTTTCTGGGTGCAAAGGTACGAGTACGATGTTACAGGCGATTTAAACAGGTGTTACAATATTGTTAAGATGTTGTTGTGCTGGCGATTGAATAAGAAAGTTGCCACCGAAAACAAAGAAAAGTGCGAAAATGTTTGGAAGTTACGGAAGTGTTTTATATCTTTGCAGTCGGATAGGGTGTATTCCCTTTCCACTGATTTTTGAGATTTAAGAAGCGTTATGCTTATCGAAGTACTGGAAACCTAGGAAATTTCCCGACATACTCTAAGATAGCATAGTGGTTCTCACGTATAGCGTGGGCTGCTATTGTTGCATCTATGAGTATGGGCTTTCCTAGGGCCTCCGGTATTGAGATGTGGGCATTGCAGTTCACGCTTCTCTGTTTAACAAAAAGACCTAATAGGACTGAAAAGGCCAAGAAAAGGGAGTGTCTAATGAAGTATTTGAAGATAATCCTAGCGGTATTATTGTTATTGTGTTTACTAGATATGCCTTATGGTTTTTACATATTAATAAGGTATATGGCAACTGTCGTGTTTGGTTATATGGCTTATTCTTATTATCAAAACAATAAAAAGGAGTTAGCTGTAGCAAGTGGGGCATTGGCAATATTGTTTCAGCCCTTTGTTAAATTAGCTTTGGGAAGGGGTGTGTGGAATTTTGTTGATATAGTAGTTGCTATAGGTTTAATTATAACAGTTTTACTAACTAATCAAGAAAAATAACATGAAAAGTTTAAATAATAATAAATATACTCTTGCTTGTGTGATTTGTTTGCTAATTGCAATAATATCCATAATCTATGTATCCAATGTTGTCCCGACATTGAAGTCGGAGTTGGCACTAAAAGAACATAACGAAAAGTTCTTTGTTAATTTTGACAAAGAACAATTTTCTGTGTTGAAGAATTCGCATTATTTTGACAAGAAAGAAACTAAGGATAATTCTGAGCAACTGAAAGAAATAGGACCAATACCAGAGGGAAAGTTTGTTTCTTCTTTTAATGGAAAAGGAGAGGGAATATATGGGTATTGGAAACCTTATTTGGCAATGGGAAGTAGAGCAGTTTATTATACAGAAAAAGTTCCTCAGAGATATTTGAGTGGAGAGATTATAAGAGATTTTTGGGGACGTATCGAATATGAGGAAGTTGAAAAGGTGAAATATGTCAATGAGCCATATTGGGATAGTCGCTATACCACAATTCCTTATGAATATACATATACTTTTTCTGTTATAGACTTGTCAGACTCTATTTCATCAAATGCTTCTGATAGTATTTATTCAATTTGTACTAAACAGTTTGCAAAACAATTAATTTCATATAAAAACTGGAAATTCTCACCAAATCAAGTGAAATGCAGAAGAAATGCAAATTGGGCTACATTTTATATGTCAGTTCTTCCTAAAAATAAAGATGCGGTTGTTTTTCAGTCAAAAGACGAAAAAGGAATTTCAGTAATACGTATTGTATATTTTGCAAATAGAAAGGCTTATGTATTGGATGTGCATAGTCCGTATGAATTGATAGAAAAAGCTAATGCAATAATGGAAACTTTTACAACTTTCTATCTTCAAGATTACAATGATATGGTTAGTATGAGATTACTATCGACCATATTGGGCAGCATTGCGTTTGTGGTATTTGGACTTATCTGTTTATTGATACCAAAAATTGTTTTACGAAATAGAGAAACTGTCCTCCCAAAGCAAGCTAAATACTTGATTCTTTATGCACATGTCATGTGGCTTGTGAATATTATTTGTGTTTTTGCGGATGTTTACCCTATTTTTACAGGTGAACTTCGTCAAGATAGTTATTGGTGGAATATATTCTTGCTGTTCTTATGCGCAGTTGGGATGAATATATTCACTAATATGTATGTTGTAAATAAGGCGAAAGCTGAAAATAAGTTTGATTATTTGATTCCCAAATGGCTAAAATTTTATTTAATCAAAAGGCATGTAACTGATGCGGAATATAAAAGCGTTGTAGTCTTTTTGCTATATCCATTTTTTATATTGGGTAACTTGCCATTTGGACTTTGTGTCTTGGGGTATATATTGCCAGTTGCTATTCTGTCAGTCATATTGATGGAAGTACGTATTTTCTCAAAGTGGACTCATGAAGATACGAATGGTAGTAATTCTAATGAGGTTGAAGAATTAGGAGTATTCAAAGATTATTATTTACTACTGGATATAAATAGGGGTGCTTCTGAGATGGATATTGACATTGCTTTTAATAAAGCAATGGCTAAATATAACTCAAGAACAGACGCTAAATTGTACAATGAAGTTTATAAGCGTAATATACAGGAGGCTTATCGTGTATTGAGTTCAACTAATCGATTAAAGCCTGAATATGATAAAGAATTTGATGCTTATCGTAAATCAAATATGATAAATTATCAATTCTTAGATGTTAATACTCAAAAGGATATAGCAATTATACAAGGAGAAATACATAATGCCAATTCGAATGCAAGTCATTCAAAGAGAAATGGCAAGGTTTATAATATTATACTTGTGGCATTGTTATCTGTAGTATTGGCAGCTATTATATTTGTATTGTTGCATTTCGGCTCACATAGTTCACGTTATTTGGCAAACTCAGAGCCTGATGCTCCTCTTATTATGCCTTCAGAAGATTTTTCTAGCATTGGTGGTTCGTTCGACCCAAATGATGATGACGATTTTATGGACAATGATTGAACTGAATAAATAGCAAGTTATGAGACGGACATTGATCATATTTAGTTTTGTGTTAGGTTTTCTTTCTGCTCATGCAGAAAGAAAATCTTATACGATTAATGATATGTTTACTATTTCTGTAGATTCCAAGTTGGAACTCAGGGATAAGAATGGCTTGTATGAGCAGAAAACAAAGAATAATAACCTTCCTGTAACCAGTGGTGATGTTATTGTTTTTCAGCAAGCTGGTTTGAATAACGATAAAAAAGCTGCTTATCAAAAGTATGCAAGAATAATGATTCAGACAGAAAATGGTAATGTTGGGGATTTTTCGTATTATGATGGTTCTTGTGAATTGTCAGATAGTGATATCGTAAATTTTAATCGCCTTGCCTATCAAGAGTTGTCACCTCAAATGCATATGACCATTAAGCCAAGTACAAAAGGCTTTTTTCTTGATAATGGAATTTATTGCATAATGACTTCTTACCAAAGAAGTGGAGTTTATGGTAATGTGGATGTTTGTATCTATTATTTCTTTAATGATAACCAATGGGCAAAAGTCTTATGTAGTTATAAGAATAGTGAGGAGAAACTTTGGAAAAAAGTAATGGAAAATGCTATAGAATCATTCAAGTGGACTTCTGAGAAAGGGGATGGTGTCACAGTTGAAACAATAGATAGTGCTTCTGTTTCTAGTGGAGTACATTCTGATATGACTTCTAGCGGAAAACCAATAAATGATGCTCTTGTTGTGGTAGTGTTGACAATAGCTGCGGTTTTTATTTGTGTTTGGTTACTAAACACAAATAAGTTGAAATGTAAAACTAAATGGGGCATATTTTGTTTGATGCTTGTTTTGTTTGGATTGGTAATCTTCATTATTACGAGAATTGATGATGCTTATATATCTAAACTTCCCCCTCCAAATGACCCGGAGTTGGAATTAGCTGTAGAAGGTGCTAACGAGCAGTTTCCATTGCAAATAACAGAAGGAATCGTACTGAAAAGCTTGGAACTGAAGGATTCTGCACTGGTAAGTACAATGGAAATTGATGAGAAGAAATATCCGTTTGAAGATTTCTTGCGGAATAAAGAGTTGAAAAAACGTTTGATGATGGCAAATATAGCTAATAGTTCTCCTTTTGAGGCTTGTAGTTATGAGGATTTTGCCGATAAAGGATATTCTGCAAAAATGGTAATCAAAGGTATTCAATCACATCGGGAGATTGTGTTAGTCGCAACGCCTAATGAAATTAAAAATGCAAAAAATATGTCTTCTACTCCAAGAGAACAATTGGATTTGTATTTGAATAGTATAAAACGAAATCTTCCCAATAAGGTAGATGATGGTCTAACTTTTTCGGATGTGGATGTAAAAGGAAAGCAGTTTTTGTTTATTTATATTATTGATGAAACAATGTATGATATGAAAGAAGTCGCAAAAAATAAGAATGAGTTTAAACATAATGTCGAGAAAGACCTGAAAACGGACGGTGAGATGATAAAGTTAGCTTCTCTACTAGCTCCGTTAGATATGTCTCTTAGGGTTAGTTATGTTGGTTCTATGTCAAAAGAAAAGGTGAATATAGACATCACACCTGCTTATCTGAAAGAAGTCGTTTCAGATAATAGAATTTCTAATCATTTTAAATAGTATAATGAACTTTTAATAATATACGATTATGACATTTTTCAATTCAATTATGACGTGTTACAAGAAGTCTTTTGACTTTAAGGGAAGAGCTTCAAAGAGTGAGTATTGGTGGTTCTGGCTAGTTCAGGTCCCTATTACTTTTATAGCATTGGGGGCTTGGAACTCCGAAAAGTTTGATGTACTGTCTGGAGTGTTTTTAGGAATTACTATAGCCTCTATTCCTGCTAACCTTTCTTCTATGGTACGTAGATTTCATGATGCGGGATTAAGTACTAAGCAATGTCTAAAGAAATTGTCTTATGCGGTAGCCCCATTCCTTTTTGCTGTCAATTTAATGACAAAGATCGATCCTTTTTCTTCTTTTGCTGTAGTACTCTTAGTAGCATTATTATTTTCGGCAGTCTCATTTTTCCTGTTGTTCATCATATTGATAGGAGACAGTGTATATGAAGATGAAGAAGAGGAATAAGGGATAAAGTCGTTCGCAAGCCTTGCGAATAAAAAAAGCAAGGCTTTCTGATACAATTTATCGATTTTTTGTTTAATTTTGCAATCGATACTAATAGATGCTACTATAATATGGGAAATGATACAGAAAATATAAAGATATTATGCACCGGTGTCGGTGGGGCTGGCACTAATGTAATCAATCGTATGAAGGATATTGGTATTCCGAATGCAGAGTTTCTGACATTTGGAGGATATCGCTATGACTATAGCCATCCCGAAATTCCTCATTATAATCTTATAGAAGTCAATGAAATAGATAGCTTGCCTAATGGTTCTGGGCCAAAGGTCTTTGAAAGGTTGGCTAATAATGTTGCCGATGATATAAAGGAAGTTCTTTTGTATCATTTAAACTCTCGTAAGTTAGAAAATGAAAGAGTGTAAATATTGGATAGTTGTACTGCTACAGCTGTGCTTTCTTTCTATCAGCTGTGGAGAAAAGGGGGCAAAACAAGTTGCTCCTGCTCAAGATCATGCCTTTTTGAAATTTGAAAATGATGAAGATGGAAAGTATTCGCAAACGATGATAGCACAAATCATCAAACATTTTCATCTGCCAAATAATACTGTTGTAACAGATGAGGATGTTGATGCTATCTTGTTGAGAAGCGTTGAAGGGAGAGATGGCATTTATGGCGGTGACGTAGTTAGCATTTGGAAGTATTATAAGAAGCAGAATGATATTCAAGAAATAGTTACGGCGCATCCTATGGCAGATTTGTTATGGTATAATCCTGATAAAAAACATGGTGTAACGATAGGGCTAGATTCTGTTTTTGTGGCAAGTGAAGCCATGCTTGTCCCTCTAAATCCTGATGTGGTAGTTGTAAATGGAACAACAGACAAGATGAATACAATTTATACTTTTATAGTAGATAAGGATTCGGGAAAGGCAATATTGTTACCCTCTAATCTCGGCTGTGTAGGTTTCACATCTGAAGATGGACTACCAATCTGCCAGTCTTATCGTCATTATTCTGATACTAGGTTTGGTAGGTATTCTGTAGTGTCTGTTTATGATTTGGATGGAAAACTTGTCAAGGAAATGTCGTTTGAAGATTATAAAAAAGGTGAGAAGTAATGACAGTAATAGAATTGATAACCTGTATTCGGCAGCACAAGAAAGCATCTTTAGCTATTCTTGTATTGGCCTTGCTGTTGGGAAAAATTGCATCTGTACCTTTCGGTATGCACGGTGTCGGAACATTTGAGGGTGAAAGGAATGATATTCTTCGTAGGCGAAACTATCTGATTGGAAAATTGGCGACAACACCGCAAAAAGTAATGGAAGAGATGCCTGGTGGAATGGATGCTGATGCCGGTCCGATTATTGCAAACCTTAGTCCTTCTGGTACTGTATTTATGGTGGAAAGTGCTACTTGCTTCGGTGATGCTGATGTGCGAAGAAGGCTTATAAAGACAGCTGAGATTGCTGGCTCTACATTCTATGGTTTTACAGAAAATCATTATCTTCTTGCCAACTTCGCTCTAGTTGGGGAGGCGGTTATGCTGGCTATGCGGACTAATGTGGAATGGATATAGTAAAGCCAGTTGGAATCTTCATATAAAGATATGGATTCCAACTGGCTTTTTGATGTTGAATGTGCTTATATAATTCTCAGAAGTCTTTTGTAGCTTCCAGCCATCAATTGTACAGCCTCAGATGAGAAGTTGCAGCCAATCTGGTAAATTTTTCTTTTGTCGGCGGCATACTCACGGGCATATCCTATCGTTTATATGTACGTTTGCAAGTTGGACATATCCAATTTGCATTTATGGTGTGATTGTTATCCTTGTTGTGCGGAGCCTCATACCTTAAATAATCGTAAAATAGACGGAATAATTCCTGAAAAATTGTGTATGTGCTTGATTTTAGTAAGTTTGTGGTGATTAAAATGTAAATTCGTTTATTCCGCTACGAAAAGCTATTGATTGTGACGTAAGAATATAGTAATGATGATGCAAGAAGTCCTTTAGGGCAGACGTATTAAATCTTTTACTCGTTAATATCTACGGTGTATTATAATAACCTATTGAATATTAATATTATATATTTGCATATGTGAAATATTTTTTTTTGTATCTTTGTAAAGAAATAATTAACAATTAAAAGGTACAAAATTGATCTGTAGAAAAGCCGATTACGTGTTTGTGACGATGTTGTTACGATTTTGTTTCGACATATTTTTGTAATATTCGTGTCGCAGAAGTGAAACATCTTCACATTACCTTTGCACCCGACAAGAAACGAAACATATATATAATAAGGTATAGAAGATATGAAGAAGATCTACTTGATGGCGGCACTCTTGGTGGCGCAGGTGGCAACTATGAATGCCCAGAACAGTGATGATGACGTTGACAAGACGCCGAAGATTGGTGGAACCATCCGCTCTAAGTATGAGTACCAAACCGAGGAAGGGGAGGGACGATTCGAGGTGCGCACGGCTCGTGTCAATGTATCTGGTAATGTGACCAAGGAGGTGAGCTATAAGGCTGAGATCGACCTCTGCGACGAGGGACAGATCAAGATGCTCGATGCCTATACTCGCATCAAGCCTTGGAGCACCTTGCAGTTTACCATCGGTCAAGAGCGTGTGCCATTCACCATCGATGCCCATCGTTCTCCTCATCAGCAGTACTTCGCCAACCGCTCGTTTATCGCCAAGCAGGTGGGCAATGTGCGTGATGTCGGTGCCGAGATTGGCTATACTTGGAACGTAGGTTTCCCTATCGTGCTGAATGCCGGTATCTTCAATGGTTCGGGGTTGACCAACCAGAAGGATTACTGGACCAAGGGCGTGAACTATTCTGCCAAGCTCCAGTTCCTCTTCCCTAACGTCAACTTGGTGTTGAGTACACAGAAGATCAAGCCATCCGATGTAACCGTAACGATGTATGATGGCGGTTTGACATTCCATAAGGGTGGTTTCATCGCTGAGGCTGAGTATTTGTACAAGCACTACAGCAAGAATGCCTTCCACGATGTGCATGCCTTCGATGGCTTCGTATGCTACGACATCCCAATTCGCAATCAGAAGAGCCTGATTCGCAAGGTATCGCCATTGGCAAGATATGACTTCATGAGCGACCACAGTGATGGCAAGAGATATGATGCCACCGATACAGAGATGGGAACCTTGAAAATCAATGACTACAAGCGCCATCGTGTAACGGGCGGTGTAACTCTGAGCCTAGCCAAGCCATTCATCTCAGACATCCGCATCAACTACGAGAAGTATTTCTATCGCAAGGATGCCATCGCCAAGACTTCAGAGAAGGATAAGATAGTAGTGGAGTTTATGACACACTTCTAAAGGTAAAATGGTAAAAAAGTAAAAAATATAGTGTAAAAGAATGTAAGGTAAAAACGGGCGTCATCAGGAGAAGATTGATGCCCGTTTTTTTTGTTATTTTCGGATAAAAGTATTATCTTTGCACTCATGGAAAAGAACAATCAAATGACAATGGATGATTTTAAGGGGATCAAGGCGATAGCCTTTGATGCCGACGATACGCTCTGGGCATTGCAAAACTACTTTGAGGATGTGGAGCACGAATACTGTCAGCTGCTTGCTCAGTATGGCAAGGAGAAGGAAATCTCTGCCGCTCTCTTTGAGGTGGAGACTAAGAACATGCCCTTGCTTGGCTATGGTTGCAAGGCATTTACCATCTCGCTGGTGGAGAATGCCGTGAAGGTGAGCCATGGCAAGGTGGGGGCTGAGGTCATCGGTCAGATCATAGACCTAGGCAAGAGCCTGCTTCAGATAGATGCCACTCCGCTGGAAGGGGTGGAGAAGACCTTGGCTCGCATCAGAGAGATAAAGGCAGATGATTCATCATCCAATGGCGAAGCTCAGAGAAAATACAAACTGGCAGTCTTTACGAAAGGTGAGTTGCAAGATCAGGAGAATAAGCTTTGGCGTTCGGGACTGGGCAGATACTTCGATGTGGTGAGCATCGTGAGCGACAAGACGCCAGAGGCTTATCGCCGACTGTGCAAGGAACTGGAGGTAACTCCGGAGCAGCTCTTGATGGTGGGCAATAGCTTCAAGAGCGACATCGCACCTGCCCTAAAAATAGGAGCTTCGGCTGTCCATATCCCTTTCCATACCATATGGGCACATGAAAAGATAGAGGAATATGAACACCCGAAGCTCCGCAGAATCTCTAGATTTGAAGAACTAGAAGAGGTATTGCACTGTAGCCATGGCTGCTGAATAGTGCTTGGAACAGATGTCATGCCATTCGATGGCTCCGTTCCAGTGCTTGCCCAACTGCTTGGTGAGCTGACCTGAGAGATATACGTGCTGGTCATCGAGCAGCTTCAAGTTGCCTGCTGTAAAGACACTCTGGATATTCAGTGCCATCTGCCAAGGCAGCGAGAAGCGAGGATTCAGATGGAAGGTGGCATAGTCATTGCCATCTCCCTTTGCCGTATAGAGGTTGGCTCCTGCTGTGAGGGCAAGGATGCCTGTGCGGTAGAAGGCTGAGGCACTGAGCTTGCAGCGATTGTTGTCGTGCTCTATCATCTGATAGTAGGCTGCAAGCGAGAGGTTGAAGTTGCCCTGTGTATAGGTGTAGCCCAACTTGGTCTCATCTATGTTCTTTGCCACCAATCCCTGCTTTATATCTAGCCAGTTCTCATAAGACAGAGGCTTTTCTACTGCATAGGATGGATTGATAAACTTTCTGTGATATGCAGCTTGAATCTGGGAATGCCCCGTGATGCTGGCGATGACGCTTGCCTCGATATTGTTGCGAGTGTCATTGTGCTTCATGTCTTGATGATGCGCATAGCTATCTGCCGTATTGCCCTTTGTGCTATAGTGATAGAACATCACACGGTCGCCCACGGTGAATCGCCAGATGCCAGTCAGATAGTTGAACTGGAGATACAGGTCATTGTTGGATACCGTATACTTGTTTTTGGGTCGGTCGATTTCTCCTCCTATCAACCTGTCTCCCGTATATCTGCTATATGAGAAGTCGCCTTCCCATCCCGCCATCATGCTAAGCTTCTGGGTGAGTGGGGTGTTAAGCTCCACGATGAAGAGCGTAGCGTCGTTCTTGGTGCTGGTTATAGGGTCATCATTGACATCTGGATAATAAGAATATGGAGTATAGCCATACTGATAGCTGCCCACCAAGAGCAGCTCCGTGCCTTTGTCATTAAACTTATGGAAGTATCTGGCTCTAGCCAAGAGCTTTTCATTTTGTTTCTTCTTGCCATTAGTATATATTCTATCGTTCTGATACGACTGAGATACGTAGGTAAGCAGTCGGTCGTGAGAAGAGAAATAGTTGGTCATGTGGGCAAAGAGATGCTGTTTCTGCGAGATGACATCATCCATATCCTGATAGGAGTAAGAGGAGATGGCGATGACATCAGTCTTAGGGGCATCATAGCGCACCACGGCATGATGGTCTGCGAGATGGTCGGTGCCAGCCTCCACGCCAGTAAGCCCAGAGAGTGCTTGGCTCCCTGGGTTATTCTTATCTTGTTTTTCCCTGCGCAGCGTGATGTCGATAACACGGTTCAGTCCCGTAGCGCCTTTAGCTACGGCAGTATTGTCACATATCTGAATGGTATTGATTATGCTAGCCTTGAGCTGTCGGCACACGATGCGCATGTCTCCATTGATAGCCACATTGTCTATTCTCACGTTATATCCCGAGAGCATATCTGCAAATCCGCTTTGCATCAAGTCTGGGTACATGGCGAGGACATCGCCCAGCGACTCGTCTCCCTTCAGTTCCATACGCTGAGGGTAGAGCACCACTCGGTCGGCACGCATCTCAATGGCTCTGCCTTTCGCAGTCGTTGTGTGGCTTTTCGCCATCACCGGTGTTTGTGCAGCTCCCGCTAGCATCAAGCCCATCAATATGTACTTTATCTTCATCTATATTTATTTGATTTTGTCAAGAGCCTGCTTGATGTCGTCCAAGATGTCTTCCACATCTTCGATGCCTACGGATAGGCGAATCAAGTCTGGGGCTATGCCGGCTTCCTTCAGCTGCTTATCGCTCAGCTGGCGGTGGGTATGGCTGGCTGGGTGGAGCACACAGGTGCGGGCATCGGCTACATGGGTCACGATGTTGATCATGTCGAGAGAGTCCATGAACTTGATGGCTGTCTCACGGTCGCCCTTCAGTCCGAAGGCTATCACGCCGCAGGTGCCATGAGGCATGTACTTCTGGGCAAGGTCGTAATAAGCATCGTCCTTCAAACCGCTAAAGTGAACCCATGCCACACGTGGGTCGTCATGCAAGAACTCAGCCACCTTCTGGGCATTCTCGCAGTGCTGGCGCATACGCAGATGCAGACTTTGCAATCCGAGGTTCAGGATGAAGGAGTTCATGGGGGCAGGGATGCTGCCAAGGTCGCGCATCAGCTGGGCTACGAGCTTGGTGGTGTATCCCATCTTGCCAAATGCTTTCACGTAGGTCAGTCCATGATAGCTCTCGTCTGGGGTGCAAAGACCAGGGAACTTCTCGGCATTTGCCATCCAGTCGAAGTTGCCGCTGTCCACTACTACGCCACCTACTTGGCTGGCTGTTCCGTCCATATATTTGGTGGTACTATGGGTTACGATGTCGGCTCCCCATTCGAATGGGCGACAGTTGATAGGGGTGGCGAAGGTATTGTCTACGATGAGAGGCACGCCATTCTTGTGGGCGATGCGTGCGAATTTCTCTATGTCGAGCACGGCACAACCCGGGTTGCTGATGGTTTCGCCAAATACCACTTTGGTGTTAGGGCGGAATGCCTTCTGGATTTCTTCCTCGCTGTCGTTTGGATTGACGAAGGTGCAGTCGATGCCGAGTTTCTTCAGGGTAACGCCGAAGAGGTTGAAGGTGCCACCGTAGATCTCATTGGAGGTAACGATGTGGTCGCCAGCCTGGCAGATGTTGAATACGGCATAGAAGTTGGCTGCCTGTCCGCTGCTTGTGAGCACGGCGCCCACGCCACCTTCTAGTTCGGCTATCTTCTTGGCCACGGCGTCGTTGGTAGGGTTCTGGAGTCGGGTGTAGAAATATCCTTCTTTCTTCAGGTCGAAGAGCATGGCCATCTCTTCAGAGTTGTCATACTTGAATGTGGTGCTCTGGATGATAGGCACTTCGATTGGTTCGCCATTCTTTGGCTCATAGCCACCCTGTACACAGAGTGAAGCTGTACGTAATTTCTTTTTCATTGTCGGTTATATTTTTATGTTTTTTAATTCTGGTAATGACTAGATGTCTGCCAATTGGCTGCGAAGTTACAACATTATTTTGAAACGAGCAAATTATTTGACGAAAATTACACATCCCAGTATAACTTTATTTAGCCTTAGGCATCTGCAAAAAGCTTGTTGATCTATAGCTGTAACCTTTGGAGCAATTGCTTTTTCTTTGTTATTTTACAAAATGATGGTTATGATCAATTTGAGTCATTTTGTGCTGCATTTGTAGAGTGGAAGTCTCTCCATTCTGTAGGAGAACAGCCTTCTTTTGTCTTGAAGATTCGATAAAGATGAGTGCGACAAGAGAATCCACACTCGGCAGAAATGATGTCGTTGCTATAATCTGGATATTCCAACATCATCTTTTTTGCAGCGTTGAGACGTATCTCGCTGAGCCATATTCGAAAGTTAGAGTGCAGGCATTGATCGAAAAACTGGCTCAATTCGTTCTTTGATATACAAAGTGTACGAGAAAGCGTCAACATATTCACATTACAATCCTTATAGCCTAAATCCATACACCATTGGTCAAGACTGTTTTGGATAAAGTTTCTGCGCTCCTCAGACAATTGCTGTAAAGGTTTTTCCCCTTTTGCCCCCCATATTGTTGAATATTCTCTTCTTTATCCAACAGCTCTTCTGTTGGAATATAACTGCTGCCGAGAGCGATAAACGTAAGGTTGAAGAACAACAAGGCAAGCAATACGGCAGGACCTACTATATATAATAAGGTAGTAGAAAAGATGGCAACTGGCATAGCGAGAACAGCGAGCCATAGAATGATTACACTTGCACGCGAATATCTTACGTAAGGCAACAAGTCTGTTGCCGCCATTGTCTCCAACATATTTTTACGCCTAATCATCTCCTGAATAATCATGTATATGCAATAGATAACATTTACGCAAAACAGAGTCAGCATCAGATAAAGCCCTTTTCTGATATACAGGCTATGATGAAGACTGAAACCCACGCAAAAGACCACAATGATGGAAGCATAAATGCCACTGCACATCAGTATCATCTTTCTGAGGTTGGAATTTGTGGCCTCTATGTTGTAGATTCCCATGGAGATAAGCGAAAAACAAGGAGTGTAGATTAGAATATTGACGATTGCCCCAAGACTGTCTTCGGCAGCACGGAATCCAAAAACCATCTGCACGGCATATTGTATCGCCAATCCTATTAAGGCGACAACAATCATCCATCGTGAACGCTCATACCGCTTGTTCTCCCATCTTGCATGCAGATGAGAGAGTGCCACGAAGAAGGCATTGACGAGCATGAATATGAAACATGCAAACTGAAGTAGAAATAATGAATCCATAGTTTTCTTATCTTATGTTTACTTTTTTGTATTTCTGGTTGTAAAGGTAAGATTTTTATCCCGTAAATTCATACCTATGCTTTATATTTTATAGATTATTTAACTTCCTGATAAGCTAAAGTAAAACATGGGAGTCCACAACTTTTTCAGTAACTTTTTCTAGAAAACTCTTGCAGATATGAAAATAAAGTCGTAACTTTGCGGCATGGATATTTAAAACAGATGATTATGAAGCAGGTAGAAGAAAGATACATCAGCTTGCTGACCGATTTCGGTTTCAAGCGAATTTTTGGAACAGCAATGAACAAGGATTTGCTCATTTGCTTCCTCAACAGCTTGTTTAATGGCAGACAGGTTGTGAAGGACGTGTCGTATCTGAATCCAGAACACGTAGGAGATGTCTATACCGACCGCAAAGCCATCTTTGACGTGTATTGTGAAGGAGAAAATGGCGAGAAGTTCATTGTAGAAATGCAGAATGCCTACCAGACGTATTTCAAGGATCGCGCCCTTTTCTACTCAACCTTCCCTATCCGTGAACAGGCACCAAAGGGGAGTGAATGGGATTTCAAACTCAATCATGTCTATACCGTTGCCCTGCTCAACTTCAGCATGAACGAGGATGCCTTCGACAAGGAGAAAATCCGCCATCATGTGCAGTTGTGCGACACAGCTACCCACAAAGTATTTTACGACAAGCTCGAATATATTTATGTAGAGATTTCCAAGTTCAACAAACCCCTGGAAGAACTGGATACGCTCTACGAGAAGTGGCTCTATGCTCTGAAGAACCTCTATAAGCTTACCCAGCGCCCGAAGGAGCTGTGCGACAAGGTTTTCGACCGCCTCTTCGAGGAAGCCGAGATAGCCAAGTTTACTCCGCAGGAAATGAGGGAGTACGAGACCAGCAAGATGGCATATCGCGACATCAAGAATTCCGTAGACACTGCCAAGCGTGAAGGTATAGAAATAGGCATGGCGAAAGGTATGGAAAAAGGCATGGCGAAAGGTATGGAAAAAGGTAGAGCAGAAGGCAGAGCTGAAGGCATGAACCTGCGAAGCCTTGAGATTGCCAGAAAGATGCTGGCAAAGGGTATGGATGAAGCGTCTATCATGGATATGACGGGGCTGACGGCAGAGGAGATAAAGCTGCTGAAAGCGGAGATGTAGATTACGAATATCACCATATAATCAAGGGTCTATACGCCACCTTTTCATCGTGGCATATAGACCCTTGTCGCTTCCTGTGAAGTGCTGTAAAAAACACTGTATTAAGGACTTATATAATATTCTTTTCTTGTTCAGCAGCAAACGCCAGCATATAACTTATCTATTGGAAATATCAAATCCCAATTCTTTCCCCAAACGATATTA
>URLG01000043.1 GCA_900548535.1 Candidatus Segatella intestinihominis
AGAAACGAAGGTTCTCGAGCAAGAGAGCCTCACCTGGCTTCAAGGCAGCAGCCTCTGCGTCAGCATTGCCACAGTCTTTGGCAAACTTAACGTCTACACCGAGAGCCTCAGATACGTTCTTTACAATCTGAGAGAGTGAAAGCTCAGGTTTAACCTTGCCCTTTGGCTTACCCATGTGGCTCATCATGATGAGCGCACCACCGTCTGCGAGCACCTTCTTCAAAGTAGGGAGGGCACCACGGATACGAGTGTCGTCTGTTACATTACCTTTTTCATCCAATGGCACGTTGAAGTCAACGCGTACGATTGCCTTGTGACCGGCAAAGTTAAAATCTTCAATTTTCATTTTTACCTAAATTTTATTTAGTTGTTATAATTGTTTATATTTTCGAAGGCAAAGATACTATATTTATTTCATTTGGCAAAATAATGTTACTCCTTTTAATGATTTTTTGTGCTCGTAGCCCGATAATTGCTATTTCTACTTTACAAAAGTATAGCTTTCTGCTCATTTTTTGCCCCGTCTTTACATCTCTTAACAGGACTTTTTGCCCCTCTCTGCATATTATTCGTTACCTTTGTGCTCGAAAACGAAATATATATATAATAAAAATGTGTTATGGCTAAAGACAAGATAGCTTACGTGTGCAGCCACTGCGGGCAGGAGAGCGCCAAGTGGATAGGCAAGTGTCCTAGCTGCGGACAGTGGAACACGTTCAAGGAGATACGCATAGCGGGCGATACGGGCTCGCAGGCTGCCAAGAATGCGGGCATGCAGATGCGCCACGGAGGAGCTGCCACCATGTTTGGCGGACAGCACAGCGACAGCGACGCCAAGCCGATGAAGCTGCGCGACATCTCTGCCATCGACGAACCTCGCATCGACATGCACGATGCCGAGCTCAACCGTGTGCTCGGTGGGGGCATGGTGCCTGGCAGCATCACCCTGCTGGGTGGCGAGCCGGGCATCGGCAAGAGTACCCTGACCCTGCAAACCATTCTCCACATGCCCGAGCGCCGCATCCTCTATGTGAGCGGTGAGGAGAGCGCCCATCAAATCAAGCTCCGTGCCGACCGACTGGTCAAGGGGATGGCTCATGATGATGCTTCGACAGAAGGAGGGCAGCTGGAGGGCTCGCCCTTCGACCATGTGACCGTGCTCTGCGAGACGCAGCTGGAGAAGATTTTCTCCCACATCCAGGAGGTGGCTCCCGAGCTGATAGTCATCGACTCCATCCAGACCATCGCCACCGAGGATGTGGACAGCTCGCCGGGCAGCATCTCCCAGGTCAGGGAGTGTGCGGCATCGCTCCTGCGATTTGCCAAGACCAGCGGCATCCCCGTCATCCTCATCGGACATATTAATAAGGAGGGAACCCTGGCTGGTCCTAAGATACTGGAGCACATTGTGGACACCGTGATCCAGTTTGAGGGCGACCAGCACTATATGTATCGCATCCTCCGCAGCATCAAGAACCGATTTGGCAGCACCTCGGAGCTGGGCATCTACGAGATGCAGCAGGGCGGACTGCGCCAGGTGAGCAATCCATCCGAACTGCTTCTCACCGAAGACCACGACGGGCTTTCGGGTGTAGCCATCAGTGCCGCCATCGAGGGTGTGCGCCCCTTCCTGGTAGAGACGCAGGCACTGGTGAGCACGGCAGCTTATGGCACTCCGCAGCGCTCAGCCACGGGGTTCGACCAGCGCCGCCTCAACATGCTCCTGGCGGTCTTGGAGAAGCGAGTGGGATTTAAGTTGATGCAGAAGGATGTGTTTCTAAACATAGCGGGCGGCTTGAGGGTCACCGACTTGGCGATGGACCTGAGCGTGATAGCGGCTGTATTGAGCAGCAATGTGGATACGGCGATAGAGCCGGGCTGGTGCATGTGTGGCGAAGTGGGCTTGAGCGGCGAGGTGCGCCCCGTGAATCGCATCGAGCAGCGCATAGCCGAGGCAGAGAAGTTGGGCTTCCAGCACATCATCATCCCGAAGTACAACTATCATGGTTTCGACCACTCTAAGTTTCAGATAGAGATACATCCCGTGAGGAAGGTGGAGGAGGCGCTCCGCTGCCTGTTCGGATGAAAGTTGAAAATAGAAAATTGAAAGTTGAAATTTATGATTAGTATTGCGGGCGTTAGCCTAATTATTAATTCTTAATTATTAATTCTTAATTAAAAGAAAGATGAAGGATTCAGTGATTATCGTGAGCGGAGGTATGGACAGCATCACCCTGCTCTATGACAAGAAGGACGAGATAGCCCTGGGCATTAGTTTCAATTATGGTAGCAATCACAACGAGCGCGAGATACCCTTTGCCAAGATGCATTGTGAGCGTCTGGGCATCAAGCATATCACCATCGACTTGGGGTTCATGCACCAGTACTTCAAGAGTTCGCTCCTGGAGGGTGCTGATGCCATCCCCGAGGGTCATTATGCCGCAGACAACATGAAGAGCACCGTGGTGCCCTTCCGCAATGGCATCATGCTGAGCATCGCCATCGGCATCGCCGAGAGCAACAACCTGAAGAAAGTGCTCATCGCCAATCATGGCGGCGACCATACCATCTATCCCGACTGTCGCCCCGAGTTTATCTCAGCCATCGACCAGGCAGCCGATGCCGGCACATTTGTAAATGTACGTGTGTCAGCCCCATATACCAACATCACTAAAGCAGATATTGCCCGCATAGGCAAGCGTCTGGGCATAGACTATGGCGAGACCTGGAGCTGCTACAAGGGCGGTGAGAAGCACTGCGGCAAGTGTGGCACCTGCGTGGAGCGCCGGGAGGCTTTGGCAGAGGCTGGCATCGAGGATACCACCGAGTATGAGGATAAATGACAAATGATAAATAATAAATGATATGAACAAAGCATTGATTTTGAGCGCAGCCATGATGATGATGTCAATGGGTGCGATGGCGCAAGGCGCACAGCAGGACGCCAAGGCTAAGGCTCGTGCCGAATATGAGGCCAAGGCTAAGGAGATGCAGGCTGAGGGAGCCGTGGTAGAGAATTTCACCCTGAAGGACATCCAGGGCAATGACTTCTCGCTCTCCAGCCTGAAGGGTAAGTATGTGGTGCTCGATTTCTGGGGCTCATGGTGCCCATGGTGCATCAAGGGTATGCCTAAGATGAAGGAGTATTACCAGAAGTATCAGGGCAAGTTGGAGATAGTAGGCGTGGACTGCCGCGACACGGATGAGAAGTGGAAGGCAGCCGTGGAGAAGCACCAGTTGCCATGGATTCAGGTGTACAATCCTCAGGGCGAGGGCGACATCACCAAGCGCCTAGCCATCCTGGGTTATCCTACCAAGATCATAGTGGGTCCCGATGGCAAGATCGTGAAGACCATCCTGGGCGAGGATCCTGCATTCTACACCTTGCTGGATGAGCTGATGAAGTAAGAATATTTATTACATAAAGGAAAGGCTGGACACTCATTTCTGAATGTCTAGCCTTTTCTTTAGCTTAGAGGCCTACGTTGCCGCCGCCCTCTTCAGTGCCAGAGCTAGAGCCGCCGTCGTTGTCTTTAATGTGGGTTACGAACGATTCGAAGTTCATCTCACGGTCGGTTACCGCCGTAGCGTAATACATCTGCTTGTCCTTGTTAGGACCGCTCTGAGGAGTGCGAGTTACTTTACGATACTTCAATGTTCCTTTAGTTGCCATAGTTCTTTTGTTTTTTAAGTGATTAATAATTCTTTTTCTGATGATTTTTACTTCTGATATTTTTATCATCGGATTACGCGGAATTTAAACGGCGCATTCTTGCTTTTACGATTTCTTCGGAATTTTAACGGAAGTAATGGCCTCGCGGTCATAGGCTAGCGCCCTGATGTTCCGTTTTTATTCAGACCGAATAGGTCAAAATCCGTTTGCGCTAGAATGCTCGGTTTAAATTCCGTGTAATCCGATGAAAAAAAATATCGATGATTACATGCACGATGTGACCCCGAGGGAAGTGCCGAGCGCTGTCAAGATTGTGAGGACAATCTGAAAAATCTGTTTCCAAGTTTCTTTCTTCATAATTTTCTAGTTTTTTTAGTGATTAATTAAGTGAATAAATGTGACTAGTATGAATCAACCAATGTTCTTGATTACGTTTGCAAAGGTACTACATTTTTCCGACACCACCAAATTTCAGCATTGAGTTAAGTGTTAAGCGGAATTAACATTTCAAGGATATTCTGTTAAAGAAAACAACTCATAGTTTTGTGGGGCAGAAGTCATAGCTTTGTGGTAGGAGAAACATAGAGTTATTACTCGAGAAACTATCTCCTCTCGGGATTGGTTCATTTCAGTTATTTCAGTTTTTTATGAATGCATACACCCCATCCTTTATATAGAGTATCTTATATATTTATATATATAAGATAATAATATTACTTACAATTTGTAATTACCATATAGGGTAGAGAGAAAAAACTGAAATAACTGAAATAAATGAAATGAGGCATAAAAATTATTGTAACTTTTCGATCTCTGAAAAAGGTGTGTTGGCTTCTCTCACCTCTGATAAATTGGGTATCTTGCGTAATTCTTGCCTACCTACCCCGGGGGCTACCCGTGGCACATGGACGGGGGTACCCCGTGGCAGGTAACAAACCTGCCCTCCCAGCATTTCCTACTTCACCTTTTTATATATGGTACTTGTTCTGATAGTGCCTCTTTGACTTCACGGGGGCGCCATGGAAGCTTCCGCCGCCAAATGCGCCGCTGCCCCGTGCGCCTCCACGATAGCTCTCATGGAAGCTGGCACCGCCACTGTACTCGCTCCAGCGGGCACGAATGCGGTCCACATAGTCGGCAGTCTCGGTGCCTCGCATGTAGCCATACTTCACGGCTGGGTCGTGGTAGTAGGCAGGCTGGGAGAGGCGCAATACGTATTCCCTCACGCTGCCCCAATTGTAAGGGTTGCCGCCGTGCTTCCTGGCCAGTGCCATGGCATCGCGGATGTGGAAGTAGCCGCCATTGTAGGAGGCTAGGGCGAAGAGCACTCGCTGGCTCGGGTCGCCCACGTCCTGGAAGTGGCCCTGCAGCTCTGCCATGTATCGGGCTGAGGCGGCTATATTCGCCTCGGCATCGTGGATGGCGCTCATCGGCAGTCCCAGATGGGCGGCGGTGGATGGCATGATCTGCATCAGTCCGCAGGCTCCTGCCCACGACTTGGCGTTAGGGTCGAAACAGCTCTCCTGATAGCACTGTGCTGCCATCAGGCGCCAGTCCATGCGAGCCGTGCCGCTATAGCGCTGGAAGAGGTGGTCGAAGCGAGAGATGACACCCTTGCTCCTGTTGAGGAAAGGCGAATATACATGGCGGGTGATGCTGGCAGATGACAAGAGCCACGTCTCTTCACGCTTTACCTGCGCCAGCATCTCGGGCTTAAACCATCGGTTCAGCGTGTCGGCAAGGCTCTTGTTGCCGCCCACCACAGCCCACTGCGTGCGGGTGCTGTCGGGGGTGACGCCACAGAAGAGCAGGTTGCCCCGCGTCTGCTTGCGGGGTAGGGGCACGGCTATCACGTCGCCCTCGCCTCGTTGCAGTTTCTGTATCATCTCGGTGGTGTCCTTGCATTCCTCCACGCGCAGCGATACGCCTATCTGCTGGGCAAACTTCTCGCAGAGCAGGTATTGCTGTCCCATGCCGTGGTTGTGATAATCATAATAGGTGGTAGGACCGTTCACGGTGAGCATGATGAGCTCGCCATTCTCCTGGATGTCGTCGAGCGAGAGCCCGTGCTTGGACTTCTGCTGGCTCTTTGCATCCTCCGTCTGGCCATCCTCGCCTCCGTCCATACCCTCCACTTCCCCCACGGGAGTGCCCCAGGGGGTGAGCTCTTGCTGCGGTTTCTTGTCTGCGCAGCTTATGAGCAAAAACATTGCATATAATGCGTATAAATATACTTTATTCTTCATTCTGGGTGCAAAAGTACAAAATAATTTGCATATAAGTGCTAAAATATTTGTATAATCTAACATTTTTATGTACTTTTGCAAGAAATTTCAAACAAAAAGTAGAAATATGTTACGAATTGCAGTACAATCAAAGGGTCGTCTTTTCGATGACACCATGAATCTTTTAACGGAGGCTGACATCAAGGTGAGTGCCTCTAAGCGCACCCTCTTGGTGCAGGCTAGTAATTTCCCTCTCGAAGTGCTCTATCTGCGCGATGATGATATCCCTCAGAGCGTGGCTTCGGGCGTAGCCGACATCGGTATCGTGGGCGAGAACGAGTTTGTGGAGCGTGGTGAGAATGCGCAGGTAATCGACCGATTGGGCTTCAGCAAGTGCCGCTTGAGCCTTGCCATCCCTAAGAAGATAGATTATCCAGGCTTGAAGTGGTTTGATGGCAAGAAGATTGCCACCTCTTATCCTAACATTCTGCGCAACTTCATGAAGAAGAATGGCATCAACGCCGATATCCACGTCATCACCGGTTCGGTAGAGATTAGCCCTGGCATCGGCTTGGCTGATGGCATCTTCGATATCGTAAGCTCTGGCTCAACGTTGGTAAGCAACAATCTTGCCGAGGTAGAGGTAGTGATGAAGAGCGAGGCTCTGCTCATTGGCAACTGGAACATGGACGATGAGAAGCACAACATCCTCAATGAGATGCTTTTCCGCTTCGAGGCTGTGCGCTCTGCCCAGGACAAGAAGTATGTGATGATGAACGCACCTAAGGACAAGGTGGAGGCCATCACCCAGGTATTGCCAGGCATCAAGAGCCCTACGGTCATCCCATTGGCCGACGAGCAGTGGTGCTCTATCCACACCGTGCTCGACGAGAAGAGATTCTGGGAAATCATCGGCAAGCTGAAGGAGCTGGGTGCTCAGGGCATCCTGGTAACTCCTATCGAGAAGATGATATTGTAATAATTAGGAATTAATAATTAAGAATTAATAATTAAGGAATGAAGGTAATTAAGTATCCTGCAAAGGAAGAATGGAGCGAGATTGTGAAACGCCCACACCTCGATGTGTCGCAGCTCAATGCGACCGTGGAAGGTGTACTCGACGATGTGAAGAACCATGGCGACGAAGCCGTGAAGCGCTACGAGGAGAAGTTTGATCATGCCCATCTCGATACTTTGGCTGTAACGGAGGCTGAAATCGAAGAGGCTGAAAGACTGGTATCCCCAGAACTCAAAGACGCTTTGCACCTCGCCCATCATAACATTGCCGCATTCCATCAGAGCCAGAAGTTTGAGGGCGAGAAGGTGGAGACCTGCCCTGGAGTGACCTGCTGGCAGAAGAGCGTGGCGATAGAAAAAGTGGGTCTCTATATCCCTGGAGGCACCGCGCCATTGTTCTCTACCGTGCTGATGCTAGCCACTCCTGCCAAGATAGCTGGTTGCAAGGAGATTGTGCTCTGCACCCCTCCTAACCGTGAGGGCAAGGTGAACCCTGCCATCCTCATGGCTGCCAAGATAGCGGGCGTGAGCAAGATATTCAAGGCGGGCGGCGTGCAGGCCATTGGCGCCATGGCTTACGGTACGGAGAGCGTGCCTAAGGTGTACAAGATCTTTGGTCCGGGCAATCAGTATGTGATGGCTGCCAAGCAGCATGTGTCGCTCCATGACGCTGCCATCGATATGCCTGCCGGCCCATCGGAGGTATGCGTCATCGCCGACGAAAGTGCCAACCCAGTGTTTGTGGCTGCCGACTTGCTGTCGCAGGCTGAGCACGGATTCGACTCGCAGGTATTCTTCATCACCACCTCAGAGAAGGTGCTGGGCGAGGTGAAGAAGGAGATTGAAGCACAACTTGAGCGATTGCCACGTAAGGAAATGGCACAGACCTCATTGGACAACTCTAAGTTTATCCTCGTTGAGGACTATGATGCTGCCATCGACCTGAGCAATACCTATGCCCCTGAACATCTAATCATTGCCACCCAAAACTATGAGGAGTTGGCAGAGAAGGTGGTGAATGCGGGCAGCGTGTTCCTGGGCAACTATGCCTGTGAGAGTGCGGGAGACTATGCCAGCGGCACCAACCACACCCTGCCTACCCACGGCTATGCCTTGGCTTACAACGGCGTAAACCTGGACAGCTACAACAGAAAGATAACCTTCCAGCATCTCACACAGGATGGCATTCGTAACATAGGAGATGCGGTGGTTACCATGGCTGAGAACGAGCAGCTGGAGGCGCACGCCAACGCCATGAGACTGAGAGTGAAAGAGGTAAACAAATAAAAAATTATGAAAGACTTGAAAGAACTGTGCCGAGAGAACATCTGGAACTTGGCACCTTACAGTTGCGCTCGCACGGAGTTTGCTGGCAGAAATGCCCACGTATTCCTCGATGCCAACGAGAATCCATATAATGACCCTTACAACCGCTACCCAGACCCTCTGCAAGTGGAGGTGAAGGTGCAGGTGAGCAAGGTGAAGGGCGTGCCCCAGGAGAATATCTTCCTGGGCAATGGCTCTGACGAGGCCATCGACCTGGTGTATCGTGTGTTCTGCCGTCCAGGCGTGGACAATGTGGTGGCTATTGCGCCTACCTACGGTATGTATGAGGTGTGTGCCGACATCAATGACGTGGAGTATCGCTCCGTATTGCTCGATGAGCAGTATCAGATTACCTCGCAGAAGCTCTTGGAGGCTTGCGATGATAAGACCAAGGTGATCTGGATATGCAGCCCTAACAACCCTACGGGCAATCACGTCAACCGTGAGGCCATCTTGGAGGTACTGCAGCAGTTCCAGGGCATCGTCATCGTGGACGAGGCATATAGCGACTTCTCTGCCGAGCGCACCTTCCGCAGTGTGCTGAGCCATTTTCCTAACCTCATCGTGCTCAATACAATGAGCAAGGCATGGGGCTGCGCTGCCCTTCGCATGGGTATGGCTTTTGCCAGCAAGCAGATTATTGATATATTCAATAAGGTGAAGTATCCTTACAACATCAACCTGCTCACCCAGCAGCATGCCCTTGAGGTGCTGAAGAATCCGCTGAAGGTGGACGAGTGGGTGAAGAACATCCTGCAGGAGCGAAGCAAGGTGATGGCGGCATTTATGGACCTGCCTATCTGCGAGAAGGTGTATCCTACGGATGCCAACTTCTTCCTGGCTAAGATGACGGATGCCAATGCCATCTACGAGTATCTCGTGGCGCAGGGCATCATCGTGAGAAATCGCAACAAGGTGCAGCTCTGTGGCAACTGCCTCAGAATCACTATTGGAAATAAGACTGAGAATGCCGAATTGCTCGGTGCGCTCAGACAGTACTAAAAATAAAAAACGTCCTCGTTTTAATGAAACGAGGACGTTTTCTTTTTATCTTCTTCCGCCTCGACGACTGCGATTGTTGTCATCGAAGTTAGGATTGAAGCTCTTTTTCTTCTTATCCTTAAAGAATCCTGAGCCTTGCTCCTTGGCAGCTCTCAGCTCTGCCCTGGCGGCAGCTACAGCATCTCGGATATTGGCATTGGCATTATTGGCTCTGCCATTGTTAGCCCTGCCATTTGCAGGATTGCCTTTGCCATTTGTTGCCTTGCCTCTGCCTGGCTTTCCGTTATGCAGCGGACGACCATTGTTGAGGTATTTCTCCTCATCGTAGCAGCCCACATTGCCGTAACCCTTTGGGGCGAAGCGCTCAGCATTTCTGCTAGCTCCTCGCTTGCCCTTGGCTCCTCTTCCCACGCCCGGATTGTCGTAGGTAGAGCCTATGGCCTTGTCTTCGAAGCGAACTTTTCCCTTATGGAATCCGCCGCCAGGAGCCTTGCGATCATAGAGTTTGTCGATGAGGTCGGCTCTGCCTATTCTTCTCAACTCGCTCTCGATGGCGCGGCGCTCTTCGGGCTTATACCAGAAGAAGAACATGCGCTGGGCTAGTTTCTCCTTCGGGGTCTTGGCGCTAAACACGGGCTCCAGGGTGTATGGGTCATAGCCCGTATACCAGGTCTCGGTGCTGATGGTCATCGGAGTAGGGGTGAAGTCCTGCACCTGCTCCAGATGGAAGTCCAAGCCCTTGGTGATGACGGCAAGCTCTGCCATATCCTCTTCATGACAGCCCGGATGGGAACTGATGAAGTATGGGATGATCTGCTGGTTCAATCCCTCCTCCTTGTTGATCTTATCAAAGATGCGCTTGAACTCGTAGAAGAGGTCGAATGATGGCTTGCGCATAAACTTCAGTACCTCGGGGCTGGTATGCTCTGGGGCTACCTTCAGTCGGCCGCTCACATGCTTGGTTATCAGCTCTCGGGTGTATTGGCGTGCTACCTCATTGATCTTCTCGTCCTTGCTCTTGTGCAGGAGCAGGTCATAGCGCACACCACTTCCTATAAAGCTCTTCTTGATACCCGGCAGGGCATCCACGGCATGGTAGATGTCCAAGAGTTTGCTATGGTCGGTATTGAGGTTCGGACAGATCTGTGGATGCACACACGATGGGCGCTTGCATCTCTCACAAGCCTTCGGGTTGTTGCCATGCATGCCATACATGTTGGCTGATGGACCGCCCAAGTCGCTCAGATAGCCCTTGAAGTCAGGCATTTGGATAATCTTCTTCACCTCTTTCAAAATGCTTTCCTTGCTGCGGCACACCACAAACTTGCCCTGGTGGGCAGAGATGGTGCAGAAGGAGCAACCGCCAAAGCAACCTCTGTGCAAGTTTACGGAGAACTTGATCATCTCGTAAGCCGGAATGGTCTTGCCCTTGTACTTAGGGTGAGGCAGTCGGGTGTATGGCAGGTCGAAGGAGGCGTCCAGTTCCTCGGTGGTCATCACGGGGAAGGGTGGGTTCACCACAGCCATCTTGTTGTCCACTGGTTGTATCATGCGCTGGGCATGCACCTTGTTGCATTCCTCCTCCAGGTGGCGCACGTTCTCAGCCTGCCCTTTCTTATTGTGCAGGCATTCCTCGTGGCTATGCAGCAGGATGTCGTCCTCTCGGATGCCGCCCGGTATCTCGTCCTCCTTGCAGAGGAATACGGTCTGCGGGATGTCGCGTATCTCCTGAATCTTCCTGCCGCTCTCCAGTGCCTCGGCTAGGGCGATGATGGATTTCTCGCCCATACCATAGAGTATGATGTCGGCTCCCGAATCGCAGAGGATACACTTCTTCAGCTTGTCCTGCCAGTAGTCATAGTGGCTGATGCGTCGGAGCGATGCCTCGATGCCACCGAGTGCCACGGGTACGTCGGGATATAGTTTCTTTAATATTTGGGTGTACACGATGGAAGGGTAGTCGGGGCGCATGTCGTGGCGGGAATCGGGACTGAAGGCATCCTCGCTACGCATGCGTCGGTTGGCGGTGTAGCGGTTCACCATCGAGTCCATGGCGCCTGGCGAGATGCCGAAGAAGAGGCGAGGACGCCCCAACTTTTTGAAGTCGCGGAAGTCGCCATGCCAGTCGGGTTGCGGCACGATGGCTATCTTGTAGCCATGCGCCTCCAGGGTTCTGCCTATCACGGCAGGACCAAAGGCGGGATGGTCTATGTAGGCATCGCCCGAGAAGAGGATGATGTCCAGCTGGTCCCATCCTCTCAGTTCGCACTCCTTCTTGGTCGTGGGGAGAAAGTCTGTTAACTTATAATCCATTAAAAAACTTATTTAGTCATTAACTGCGTCTGGCTCTGCATCTGCTGCTGCCTCTGCGCCACGCTTTTCCTTCCAGTCTACGTAGAGCAATACGAGGTTGTGGAGCCCCAAGGCCTTCATGTTCTGATTGTAGATCACGTCGAGGCAGAGGTCGAGCAAGTCCTTGTCCTTGATGTCTGAACTTTCCAGGAGGGAGCGAACATTGAGCTTCAATTTGTCGAGCACTTCCTCGTCGATGATGCCATTGCTGTCTACGAGGTTGCGGAGCAACTGATACTTGTCGATAGTCTCGAGATGCTGGTCGCTCACTTCGATGGAGCGTGTGCCAGACGGGTTTGCTTGAATCTTATACATAGTCTTAATATTTAGTTTATAATTTATTCCATGAGAAATTTCAGGATGCCTAGCATGATGCTATTGCGAGTCTTCTCGTCCACGATGCATTCCAGCGGGAATCCCATCACAAAGCTGCGCTGGCTGTTGTCCTTATATGCTACTGCAGCACTTGTACCTGTGGTGTAACGCATCGCCGTAAACGCACCATTCATAGATGGTTGCAGTATCTCGGGATGAGTGGCAGCGTAGTGCTTGTCGTTGAGCTCGTTGTAGTAGCTGAAGAGCAGCCCTAAGCCCGATACGCTAGCCGCTGTGGTCACGATGCTGTCTCGCTGGGTGACGGTGGAATCCTCTGGGTTCATCTCTTCGATGATGAAGCGAGTGCCCGTTGGTTCATAGTTCACCTTGAGCGTGTTGCCCAGAAATGCTTGCTCTTGCTCGGTCTGCATGTCGCTGCCCGTGTAAGAACCGCTCACCAGCAGTCTTCCGCCATCTGCCATATAGCCCTTGATGCGATTTTGCAGGGTGGGGGTAAACGACTTGTAGTACTCGTGGGTGTAGCCATCGTGGCGCTCCAATCCATTGATCAGGTCTACGGCTTGATAGTTTTCCATCCTTACCTTGCCTTCGTTGATGGCCTGGCTGGAGCAGCTGGCTATGTTGTATTTGTAGCCCGAGGCTATGCTGCGGGCATGGTTCACCACATTGCCGAAGTCATTGCCAGCCACAAACTTGCCCACCATCTCATTGCCGCAATATCCCAAGCCTCGGCTCGTCTCATTGCCCATCTTCGAGCGGTCGAATACTCGTTGCTTGCCACTCCATCCGGCTGTGAGACCATAGCTTACGCCTGGGTCTTGGTCGAAGTCGAAGCCCTGTGTAGAGTCGTTGTCTACCACCTGTGGTGAGGCAAGTCGATGGAAGTTGTTGACTATCAGAATGCTCTTGGTGGCGGCTGGGTCGTAGAGGGCGCAGAGCGTCTCCGAGGCGAAACTTTCGCCACCCTGGTTCAGTGCTGCTACCTTGAAGCTATACAGTTTGCCTGGCTCCATCTGGAGCTGGTACTCATGAGTCTTCACGATGGTGCCATTGTCAAATCCGCCTCTTCCTTCCGCCTCGTAAACGATGTAAGAGGTGGCTCTGGCTGATGGCTCCAACTTGTCTTGTTGTGGCATCCACTTGAGGTGAGCCATTCCGCCCTCTATCTCCACGCTGAAGTCTTGTGGCGGTAGCGGCTGCACTACGTAGCGTGCCCCATGATTGCTGCTCACATAGCGCAAGATGGTCTTGTAGATGGAGCGGGCTATCTGGAATTTGCCCATTGGGTCTTGGGCGATGCGCATATCGGGAAAACTCTGATGGGAGAGCATCTCGATGATGGCTGATGGCACCTCGGGCAGACGGGTCTCTGAGTAGTTGCGGTCCCATAGGTATCGCTTGCCAAAGTCGCCATAGAGGGCGGTCATGTCTTGCACCAGGTTATCGCGCAAGGCACGGGCGAAATCCTTGGATGCCATGCGGGAGATGCCGCTATTGAGCATGCTGTCGTTGAAGTCGGTGGTGCAAATGGAGAGGGCTCCCCATGTGGTCTTGCCATCCTTGTTGTAGCCTGCGTCGCTGTGCAGGGCTAGGGATAGCTCGATGGGTACGTGCTTGCCGTCCAGGGCTGGCATGAAGACGCTGCCTCCGCCCAGCCAATTGGTCATCAGCGAACGGGTGTTGATGTCGTCGGCATAGTCGTTCTTGCCTTGTCTGCCACCATATACTTGATAGGGTGCACCTGCCCACTGGGCGTAATATCTTGCTCCTTCCAGGCAGCGGGGCAGTCCGCTAGGATATCCGCCTCGCTCTATGTTGCCCATTCCACCACCAAAGCGCACGGCATCGGTAGTAACGATGCCCTTGCTGGAGGCATGGTTGGTACACACCACTCGGTTGAACTCATTGCAGCCACGGTCAAAGTCGAAGGTGCCCAGGTATACCCAGGTGCCTCCGCCCATCTTCTGATTTACCGTAAACTCGGTGGCCTCGCCCTTGTGGTAAACGATGTATTTGGCATCGCTCACGCTCTTGGGCAGCGATTGGTAACTGACGTATACGGCATACTTTCCCTCCTCAGGGAACTTAGGCTGATAGCTCACCTCGCTATATTTCTTGCGCTTCGTGGCCTTCGCCTGTCTCACAGTGCCCATGCGGAATGGGTTTTCGCCATCGCTGTAAAGGGCACGGTTGGCGGCAAAGCCCACCGAGTCGCAACTCTTCCATTTCTTGCCATTCTCTATCTCTCGGTAGAAGACAGACTTGATGGCATCGTCATTGTCTATGATCACCTCGTGCGTTTGCCAGTCGCGCTCACGGGGAGTGAAGACGATGGCTCCCGCATTCTGGAGCATCGGTATGAGGTAAGGCACCACGATGGTCTGCGTAAAGAGATCTTCGGTGGTGCAGAATAGGTTGGGGCGCTGCCATTTCCAGCGGTGCTGGTCGTTGGCATAGTATCTGCCATGCGATGCCCATAGTGAGAGATGTCGGTTTTGCAGACCCGCAGTGATGAAGTAGGGGCGTGAAGCATTAAACACCCACGGGTCGCCATCATATTCGATGCCTTCCCATGCGTGGCTATTGCCCTCGTCGTAAGCTGGATCCGAAGCCTGATTCTTGGCTTGAATGGAAGCAGGAATCGATGCTTGTACTGAAGCTTGAGCCGATAGCAACAAACTGCTTAACAGACAAAACTTTATGCTCTTGTAATGTTTCACTATTCTTTCTCTAGTTTCTTATACTCTTTCTGAGTTACTTGTTCTCTTTCTGAGTTACTTATTCGATATTTCCTACCGTAAACTTCTCCGGCTTCTTGCCCTTGAAGTCCTTGAAGTAAAGCTTGATTTCTCGCATATCCTTCTCCACATCGCCCGAAGGCTCGATGACCTTGGTACACTGGATGAGTTTCTTCTCATAGTCCAGCGCATAGAGATGGATAGGGATGCCAGCCTTGAGGGCTATAAAATAAAAGCCCTTCTTCCAGTCGGGGTTGAGCGAGCGTGTGCCCTCGGGCGTAATGCAGAGCCCGAAGGTATCGCGCTTCTGCGCCTCGGCAGCCAGGTTGTCGGTCATGCTGGTGTGCTTGCTGCGCCATACAGGTATGCCGCCCATCTTGCGGAAGATAGGCCCCAGCGGCCAGAAAAACCATTCCTTCTTCATGAGGAAGTTGCACTTCATGCCCTCGGCATGCTCAAAGAGCTGCCCCAAGAAGAGGTCCCAGTTGCTGGTATGCGGAGCTAGGCAGATGATATACTTCTTGGGGAGGTCAAAGGTAACCTCCTTTTTCCACCCCAAGTGCTTGTACAGCATCCACTGACAAAGGTTTCGTATCATTACTATATATATATAATAAGGTGTAAATGTTACTAATCTCAATTATAAAGAAGTAAATACTCCAGCTCTTGTCTTTAACCCAAATTAGAAATCTGGTCCACTACTTCGCTCACCTGCTTATTGAAGTCCACGATGAGATCCTTGTAGTAAGTGCTCGCCTTCACGCCTGGCTCTGGATGAGATACTCGACTGATGAAGTCGTTATTGATCATCACGATGGATGAGAGAATGCCATCCACGTCCTCCTGGGTAGGAGTGCCATTATACAAAGATGCTGCTACAGTCTCAGCGAAGAGCTCGCTTGTGATGTAGTTGATAGTGCGCTTTAAATCTCTTTTGTTAGCCATATTTTTTATCTTTTAGTTAATAATTGATTCGAATTAATGTTCAAAGATAATCATTTTCTCTGTAAATCCATTATATTTTCAGAAAAAATCTTCTAATTAACGCATTTTTAGCATTTTTCTTTCCGTATTTCAGAGAAAAACACTAAATTTGCAGTGTTTTTGAAGTTTCAACTAATAAAAATATAAAAAGTAATTATGGAAAAAAGTGCATTGCAGATTGCAAGAGCTGCTTATCAGCCAAAGTTGCCAAAGGCACTTCAGGGTCCCGTAAAGGCCGTTGAGGGTGCAGCAACACAGTCAGTAGGTAATCAGGAAGAAATCAAGGCTCTCTTCCCAAACACATACGGTATGCCTGTCATCACATTCGAGGCTGGCGAGGCTAAGGAGCTTCCTGCTTTCAATGTTGGTGTTATCCTCTCTGGCGGTCAGGCTCCTGGCGGTCACAACGTCATCTCTGGTCTCTTCGACGGTGTTAAGTCTCTTAACCCAGCTAACAAGCTTTATGGTTTCATCCTCGGTCCTGGCGGTCTCGTAGATCACAACTACATGGAGATCACTTCTGAGATCATGGACGAGTATCGTAACACTGGTGGTTTCGATATCATTGGTTCTGGCCGTACCAAGCTTGAGAAGGAAGATCAGTTTGAAAAGGGTATCGAGATTCTCCGTGAGCTCGGCATCAAGGCACTCGTTATCATCGGTGGTGATGACTCTAACACCAACGCTTGCGTGCTCGCTGAGTACTACGCTGCCAAGAAGTATGGCGTACAGGTAATCGGTTGCCCTAAGACTATCGACGGTGACTTGAAGAACGAGCAGATCGAGACTTCTTTCGGTTTCGATACAGCTTGTAAGACATACTCTGAGCTCATCGGTAACATCGAGCGCGACTGTAACTCTGCACGTAAGTACTGGCACTTCATCAAGTTGATGGGTCGTTCAGCATCTCACATCGCTCTTGAGTGCGCTCTCCAGACTCAGCCTAACATCTGCTTGATCTCTGAGGAGGTAGAGGCTAAGGAAATGTCACTCGATGACGTAGTAACATACATCGCTACAGCCGTAGCTAACCGTGCAGCTGAGGGTCACAACTTCGGTACTGTCCTCATCCCAGAGGGCTTGATCGAGTTCATCCCAGCTATCAAGAAGCTTATCGCTGAGCTCAATGAGGTTCTTACTGACCCAGCTACAGGCGAGAGCCGTGAGTTTGCTTCAGCTGAGGAGCAGATTGCATTCGTTAAGGGTGCCATCGCTAAGGAGAACCTCGCTGTATTGGAGTCTTTGCCAGCAGACGTAGCTCGTCAGCTCTGCCTCGACCGTGACCCACACGGAAACGTACAGGTATCTCTCATCGAGACTGAGAAGTTGCTCTCTCGCATGGTAGCTACTAAGCTCGCTGAGTGGAAGAAGGAAGGCAAGTTCGTGGGCAAGTTCTCTGCACAGCACCACTTCTTCGGTTACGAGGGACGTTGCGCAGCGCCATCTAACTACGATGCTGACTACTGCTACTCACTCGGTTACAACGCATCTCGCCTCATCGCTAATGGCAAGACTGGTTATATGTCAATCATCAAGAACACTACAGCTCCTGCAGCTGAGTGGATCGCTGGTGGTGTGCCTATCACTATGATGATGAACATCGAGCGTCGTAACGGTGCTAACAAGCCAGTTATCCGTAAGGCTCTCGTAGAGCTCGACGGTGCTCCATTCAAGTACTTCGCTTCTAAGCGTGAGCAGTGGGCTAAGGAGACAGCTTATGTCTATCCTGGTCCTATCCAGTACTGGGGTCCTTCTGAGGTTTGCGACCAGACCACTAAGACTCTCCAGTTGGAGCAGGCTAAGTAATTAAGCAATCAGTTTTAATGTTAACGTTGTCTAGGATTCCTCCTAGGCAACGATATGAGAGAGGTGGGTTTGAGACACCGTAAGGTGCTGACTGCCTCTCTCTTCTTATATATATGATAACAAGATAAAATATATGGCAAACAAGCAGGCGACCTATAATAAGCGTGGCTCGACCAAGAGGGCTTCTACCTCTAGGCGCACCTCGGCGAGGCGTGGCTCCCGCAATCGGAGGGCTAAGCGTTCGTCTGGGCTTTGGGGGCGTTATCCCCGTTGGGCTTGGTGGATAGGTGGCATTGCTGTGGTTACGGTATATGTATTCTTGTTTTATCATTTCTTCGTAGGTCCTACGGGCTTCCGCTGGCGTGCTCTCTATGGCGATGCCGAATATCCTGAGGGATATGAGATTCATGGCATCGACATCTCTCACTATCAGGAGAAGATAGACTGGGAGCAACTCAAGAACGCCATGATCAAGGGCTGCCCCGTGCGTTTTGTCATCATCAAGAGTACTGAGGGATCAAGCCGACTGGATGAGAATTTCCGTGAGAACTTCAATCAGGCACGCGACTATGGATTCATCCGAGGCGTGTATCACTTCTGGAGCAACAAGTCGTCGGCTCGTGACCAAGCTTACTATTTCTTGGAGCAAGTGCATCTTACGGATGGCGACCTTCCGCCCGTTCTGGATATAGAGCATAAGCCTGCCGATAGGGATGTGGAGGATTTTCAGCGCGATGTGCTCACGTGGTTGCATATCGTGGAGGATAGGTATCATGTGAAACCTATCATCTATACTTATTATAAGTTTAAGGAGCAGTATCTCAGTGCCCCCGTATTTGATGATTATCCTTACTGGATAGCTCACTACTATGTGGACAAGGTGCAGTATAAGGGCAAGTGGAAATTCTGGCAGCATACGGATGCGGGTAAGTTGCCAGGCATCAAGGGTTATGTGGATTTTAATATCTATAACGGCAGTTATTACGACCTGAAGCAACTCTGCATCGGCAGCAATAACAATGAGAAGAAATTTGAAGAGGATGAATGATAGTTAGGAGTTAGGAGTTGGGAGTTGGGAGTTAGGAGCGTACGTTATTATTCCGTAAGGCAACTCCTAACTCCTAACTCCTAACTCCTAACTTTTAAAACCAAGCACGTCCAATTATTGTCGGTGTGGCGTGCCGTTTCGTGCAGTCCCAGTTCGTTGGCTTTCTCCAAGAGTACTGGAACATCTTCCTCGTAGAATCCGCTGAGGATGAGCGTGGCGTCGGTATTCATCACACTGCGGAAGAGACGCATATCATCGAGTAGGATGTTGCGGTTGATATTGGCCATCACCACGTCGAATACACCGCTGATGTGATTGAGCACGCTGCTGTTGCCAAAGAGTACTTCCATGTTGTCTACACCATTGAGCAAGGCATTGTGCTTGGCATTCTCCACGCTCCATTCATCGATGTCATATCCCACTACTTCCTTGGCACCTAGCTTGGAGGCAGTAAGCCCCAGAATGCCTGTTCCCGTGCCACAATCCAGCACTCGCTTAGTCTTGATAGGCATCTGAAGGAGCTGGGAGATAATCATGCGAGTGGTCTCGTGATTGCCCGTTCCGAAGGCTAGCTTTGCCTCTATGCCTATCTCGATGATGTCGGGACGGTCGGAGGTGTCGGGATAGAGCTCAGGATGCTTGGCATCGTAAATCACCACTTGGTCGGCTACGTAGATGGGCTCAAAGCCTTGCTCTTCCCATTCTTGGTTCCAGTCCTTGTCTTCCGCATCCTGGATGGAGTAGGTGATGTGGGCGTCGGAGATGGGGAAGTCGGCTATGTAGGCATCGAGTGCCTCACGGTCAAAGAGCTCCTTCTGCACGTATGCGTCCATGCCCTGTTCTGTTTCTTCGAAAGTTTCAAATCCTGCTTGTGCCGCACCATCGGCAAGCAGGTCGCGAGAAGCCTCCAGCAAGTCGGCTTCTGCCTCAATATT
Source organism: Candidatus Segatella intestinihominis (assembly GCA_900548535.1). Classification (GTDB taxonomy): domain Bacteria; phylum Bacteroidota; class Bacteroidia; order Bacteroidales; family Bacteroidaceae; genus Prevotella; species Prevotella intestinihominis. The sequence goes on from URLG01000043.1 coordinate 19,443, forward strand.
GAATGTTGCTACTAAATATTTCATTTAAAAATGTTTGATTACACTTAAAATTTTCTGCAAAATTATAAAAAATAGGGGAAATCCTACCATTATTTAGGGTTTTTCTGTAATTTTGCAGTTAGAAATGCAATAATTTTGCATCTAGATTATTTTATACATAGGAAATAATCAAAAAAATGGAGCTTTAGCTCCGTCTGGATAAGTAAATAAAAAAAGGAGAAAGAATATATGAAAAAGATGTATCTTCTGGCAGTCCTTATAGCAGCTGCTATGCCATTGGCATCAATGGCTCAGGACGATGACCTCTACTTCAATCCGAAGAAAGAGGCCAAGGAGCAGGCTGAGAAACGCGCGGCGATGCAAAAGGCTTATGAGCTGCAGCGAGCACGCAGGGATAGTATCTACGCTCTGTATTGGAGCGGTAGCAATAGAAATGTGGATGAGTATAATCGTGGTGGTCGTCTGTTTAGCCATTATGAGAAGGTTGGCACCGACTCGCTGGGCAATGACATCATCCAGTTTCATGTGGGCAAGGGCTTAGCCCCTGATAGCATCTATGATGATGCTTACTTCGCACAGAAGTATGCCGACCAGGACGAGGACTTCGCTCGCACGCGTGATATGAGTCGCTGGGATGGTTACTATGATCCATGGTTCTACGATTATTATGGCTATGGTCCTTATTATTGGCGCAGCCGTATGTGGGGCTGGCGTAATCCTTGGCGCTATGGATACTATGCAGGCTGGTACGATCCTTGGTTCGACCCATGGTATGATCCTTGGTATTATGGCTATGCAGGCTGGTATGGTGGCTGGTACGATCCTTGGTATTGGGGTGGATATTATAACCCTTGGTACTGGGGCGGTCCGATGATTGGCCATGTGAGCTATGGTGGATTTGCTGGCAATAAGCGATACAATAACCCTGGACAGATAGATGGTTCTAACCATCGCTACAACGGGGTGGCTGGCAATAACTCCAATACCTATTCTCGTCGCAGCAACTCTAACATGGGTTTTGGTCAGCGTCGTGACAATGGCAACTTCAATAACAGCAATAACTCCTCTTGGGGCACCCGCAGCAACTCAGGCTTTAGCAATGGCGGTAGCTTTGGTGGCGGCAGCTTTGGCGGCGCTCGCTCTGGTGGCGGTAGCTTCGGAGGCGGTGGTGGTCGCTCAGGTGGCGGCAGTTTCGGTGGTCGCAGATAATGTGTAACTTTTTTAATTAAGATTGAGATTATGAACAATTTAAAATATATCCTCTTTGCCAGTGTGCTCTTGACTAGCGTGAGCGCCACTGCGCAAGAAACATATCAAGATACTAAGTTGGCTGTTCCCCAGCTCACGGGTACAGCCCGCTATGTAGGTATGGGTGGAGCCATGGAGGCTCTGGGTGCTGATATTTCTACCATCAGCAGCAATCCTGCCGGTATCGGTCTTTTCCGTAAGAGCCAGGTGAGCATCTCGGCAGGTGTCATCGCCCAGGGTGATGCTCAGAACAGTGTCAGCTATGGTCTTACTACGATAGATATCAATGGCAAGAAGAGTCATCCTACCTTTGATCAGGCAGGCTTCGTATGGAGCCCTAAGATGAAGGGAAATAGCTGGATGAACCTTGCGTTCAATTATCATAAGAGTGCCGACTTCGGTCAGATTCTCACGGCTGCCAATTCGCTCAGCAAGGCTTCGCAGAACAAACTAACTGCTGCCAAGCATGCTGAAGGAAAGGACGGATGGAGTGGTGTGGATGCCAACTATGGTGGATATAATGACAACCAGGATAAGTATCAGCCAGGCTTGCTCACCGTAACTACAGATGGTGCCTTGGCTTATGCTGAGGCGAATCAGTATCTCTACGGACAGTATCAGCATGGATATATCGGAACTTATGATTTCAATGTCAGTGGTTCGATCAATAATCAGGTTTGGCTCGGTTTGACCGTGGGCTTGCACGATGTTCATTACAATAGCAATTCTTACTATGCAGAGGACCTCGTGGATGGAAATGCGGTCGACTCATACGAGCAACTCAAGATTACGGGTACGGGATTCGACGTGAAGGCGGGTGTTATCTTCCGTCCAGTGAAGGATTCTCCTTTCCGTATCGGTGCTTACTTCAATAGCCCTATCTTCTATGACCTCACGCTCTATGGCGACAATGATATTCGTATCTCTGGCAACAATGCCCCTGCCGCTTATACCGAGGCTGATGGAACACAAGCTCCTTGCTATACTATCGGTCAGAAGGGACAGAGCATCGATTATGATTTCCGTCTGAATACACCTTGGAAGGTGGGCGCCAGCTTGGGGCATACCATTGGCAACTTTCTGGCTCTCGGTGCCACATACGAGTATGCTTGGTTCAGCCACATGGACAATCGCGTGAAGAATAGTGGTTACTATGACTATTGGACAGATAGCTATTATGAGTCTAGTAGCAGCGATGAAGCTATGAATGCTGATACACGTGCCAACCTCAAGGGCGTGAGCACCCTGAAGCTTGGCGCTGAGTGGAAGCCTGTGGATATGCTCTCTATTCGTTTGGGATATAACTATGTATCTCCTATGTTCAAGGATGGAGCTTATCGCGACGCGACCATCGGTAGCAATGGCGTTTACGCTTCTACCTCTACCGACTATACCAACTGGAAGGCAACTAATCGCTTTACCTGTGGTGTGGGTTTCAATTATCAGAATCTCACCATTGATGTAGCTTATCTGTACTCTGCTCAGAAGGGCGACTTCTATCCATTTATGCGCTATGTCAATGAGAAGAATCCTGATTTAAGCAATGTGGCTCAGTCTACTCAGGTGAAGAACAATCGCCACCAGTTGATGATGACTGTGGGTTATAAGTTTTAAATAATGCAAAAAAGTAGGCTGTTTGAGCCATCATTCTTAAAAAAGTAGGAGAAATATTTGGTGAAGTCAAATAAAAGTTCTACCTTTGCATTAGAAGTTAACGAGAAGTGATTCTAGTTGCTCCAAGATTAATAGATTGTTAGTATTAACTATCCGTCAAGGATAGTTGCTTCGGAAAAAAATATTAGTTTTTTTAGTGGTTAATTTAGTTTTAGTAAGTATGTGATAGGATCTGT
>URLG01000044.1 GCA_900548535.1 Candidatus Segatella intestinihominis
ATGTCAAGGAGGTGGTTACCGGTATGGAGTGCGGTTTGAGCCTCGTCAACTACAACGATATCCAGGAAGGCGACGTTATCGAGACCTTCACAGAGATCGAGGTAGAACAGAAGTTGTAATATCTATATATTATATAAAAAAAGGTAGGGATGAGCCATGAAAAGGCTTATCCCTATTTGGGGTTTTATATTATAGGTCTCTTATTTAGAAGAAATCTTTTTCTTCTGGATGGAGATGCTTAAGGTTTAAAGATTAAAATGGCAGAAATAGAGAACGAAAAGAATCAGTTTGTCAAGCAGGTAGCAGAGCAGAAGTATGAGTTCGGCTTCACCACTGATGTGCATACTGAAATCATAGAAAAAGGACTCAACGAGGATGTTGTGCGCCTGATCTCGCAGAAGAAAGGAGAGCCAGAATGGATGCTCGAGTTTCGTCTGAAAGCCTTTAACTATTGGAAGACGCTCCAGGAACCTAAGTGGGGACACGTGCATGTGCCACCAGTTGACTACCAGGAGATTTCATATTATGCCGATCCGTTGGCTAAGAAACCAGCCAACAAGGAGATAGACCCAGAGCTGGAGAAGACATTCGATAAGCTGGGCATTCCTTTGGAGGAGCGATTGGCACTGAGCGGCACAGCCGTGGATGCTATCATGGACTCCGTTTCGGTGAAGACTACCTTCAAGGAGAAACTCCGTGAGAGGGGGGTCATCTTCTGTAGTATAGGTGAGGCTATCAAGGAGCATCCAGACTTGGTGAAGGAATATTTGGGAACCGTGGTTCCTTATCGTGATAACTTCTATGCTGCACTCAATAGTGCCGTATTCAGCGATGGTTCGTTTGTTTACATCCCTAAGGGTGTGCGTTGTCCTATGGAGTTGAGCAGTTACTTCCGCATCAATGCCCGCAACACGGGTCAGTTTGAGCGTACATTGATTATCGCCGATGATGATGCTTATGTTTCTTACTTGGAGGGTTGTACAGCTCCAATGCGTGATGAGAACCAGTTGCATGCCGCCATCGTGGAGATTATCGTCAAGGATAATGCAGAAGTAAAGTACTCTACCGTTCAGAACTGGTATCCTGGTGATGAGAATGGCAAGGGTGGTGTCTTAAACCTCGTAACCAAGCGAGGCGATTTGCGTGGTGTCAACTCCAAGTTGAGCTGGACTCAGGTGGAGACGGGATCAGCTATAACTTGGAAGTATCCTTCTTGCATCTTGCGTGGCGACAACTCTGTGGCAGAGTTCTACAGCGTGGCGGTTACCAACAACTATCAGGAGGCAGATACCGGTACCAAGATGATTCATATGGGTAAGAACACCAAGAGTACCATCATCTCCAAGGGTATCTCGGCAGGTCACAGCCAGAACTCTTATCGTGGTTTGGTGCGTGCTACTTCCAATGCCGACAATGCTCGCAACTATAGTTCTTGCGATTCATTGCTCTTGGGCAGCGACTGTGGTGCACATACTTTCCCATATATGGATGTTCACAATGATACTGCCGTATTCGAGCATGAGGCTACCACCTCAAAGATTTCCGAAGACCAGCTCTTCTATTGCAATCAGCGAGGTATCCCTACCGAGGAGGCTGTTGGCTTGATCGTCAATGGCTATGCCAAGGATGTGCTCAACAAGTTGCCTATGGAGTTTGCCGTAGAGGCTCAGAAACTCTTGAGCGTATCGCTCGAAGGTACCGTAGGATAATAAATAAAGTAGTTAAAGAAAAAATTATGTTAGAGGTAAAGAATCTGCATGCTACTATTGCAGGAAAAGAAATATTGAAAGGTATCAACCTGACCATCGGTGATGGTGAGATACATGCTATCATGGGACCTAACGGTTCTGGTAAGTCAACCTTGAGCGCCGTGCTCACAGGTAACCCTCTCTATACAGTTACCGAGGGCGAGGCTATCTTCAACGGCAAGAACCTCTTGGATATGAAGCCAGAGGACCGTGCTCGTGAGGGCTTGTTCCTCTCTTTCCAGTACCCTGTGGAGATTCCTGGTGTCAGCATGACCAACTTTATGCGTGCGGCTATCAATGCCAAGCGTGAGTATCAGGGCTTGGAGCCTTTGAACACAAGCGAGTTTATGAAGTTGATGCGTGAGAAGCGTGAGTTGGTGGAGCTGGACAGCAAGTTGGCTCGTCGCTCCGTAAACGAAGGCTTCTCTGGTGGTGAGAAGAAGCGCAACGAGATTTTCCAGATGGCTATGTTGGAGCCAAAGCTCTCCATCCTCGATGAAACCGACTCTGGTCTCGACGTGGATGCCATGCGTATCGTAGCCGATGGTGTCAACAAGATGCATACCGACCAGACATCAGCCATCGTGATTACCCACTATGAGCGTTTGCTCGACATGATCAAGCCTAGCGTGGTACACGTACTCTATAAGGGTAGAATCGTGAAGACAGCAGGTCCTGAACTTGCCAAGGAGATTGAGGCTCGTGGCTACGACTGGATCAAGGCTGAAGTGGATGGCAAGGAATAAGGAGGAATGCTATGAATGCAGAGAAACAATATTTAGAATTGTATCAGACCTCTTCGAGAATGATCAAGAAGAACAGTGCTGAGGTTCTGAATGCCGTACGTGATGCGGCGTTCGAGGACTTCCGTCGATTGGGCTTCCCATCTCGCAAGGTGGAGAGATACAAATATACGGATATGGATGCCATCTTCGAACCAGACTATGGCTTGAACCTAAAGCGTCTGGAGATTCCTGTAGATCCATACGAGGCTTTCCGTTGTGATGTGCCTAATCTGAGCACTTCGCTTTATTTTGTGGTCAACGATAGTTTTTATCAGAAGGCTCTCCCTAAGGTGGAGTTGCCAGAGGGCGTAATCGTGGATTCCCTGAGCAAGATTGCAGCAGAAAAGCCTGAATTCATCGAGAATTACTATGGTAAAATCGCTAAAACCGATGAAGATGGTATCACTGCGCTCAACACGATGCTTTCGCAGGATGGTCTGCTCGTCTACGTTCCTAAGAATGTAAAGGTGGAACGTGCCATTCAGGTCATCAATATCCTTCGTTCGGACGTAGACTTGATGGTAAATCGCCGTGTGCTCATCATCTTGGAGCAAGGTGCTGAGGCAAAGTTCCTTTTCTGTGATCATGCAGCTGATGATAAGAACTTCCTCGCTACCCAAGTTATCGAGGCATATGTGGGCGAGAATGCTAGTCTCGATCTCTATTGCTTGGAGGAGACTCATATCAAGAATCGCCGTGTCAGCAATGTGTATATTGAGCAGCAGGCTAACAGCCGTGTCAACCACAATGTGATAACGCTCCATAATGGTATCACTCGCAATCGTCTCGACTTAGTATTCAAGGGCGAGGGAGCTGAGTGCTTCTGCAATGGTTGCGTCATCGCCGATAAGAATCAGGTGGTAGACAACAATACGCTTATCGACCATCAGGTGGGTCACTGTACGAGCAATGAGCTTTATAAGTATGTGCTCGATGATGAGGCAAGAGGTGCTTTTGCAGGCAGAGTGTTGGTTCGTCATGGTGCTCAGAAGACCGTTTCTCAAGAGACCAACCAGAATCTTTGCGCCACCAAGACCGCTCGTATGTTTACTCAGCCTATGCTGGAGATTTATGCCGATGATGTGAAGTGTGCGCATGGTAGCACGGTGGGGCAGCTCAATGATGCCGCCTTGTTCTATATGCAGCAGCGTGGTGTGAGCCGTGAGGAGGCTAAGTTGCTTTTGCAGTTTGCCTTTATCAATGAGGTCATCGACAAGATGGAGTTGGAACCATTGCGCGATCGCCTGCATCACTTGGTAGAGAAGAGATTCCGTGGTGAGTTGAATAAGTGTGAAGGTTGCAAGCTCTGTAAATAAAAGTGGAGGACTAACACATGTATGATATTAATAAGGTAAGAGAAGATTTCCCGATTTTATCGAGAAAAGTGTATGATAAGCCATTGGTATATCTCGACAATGCGGCAACCACGCAGAAGCCTATTTGCGTGCTCGATGCCATGCGTGATGAGTATCTCAATGTCAATGCCAATGTGCATCGTGGTGTGCATTACCTCTCTCAGCAGGCTACCGATCTGCATGAGGCGGCTCGTGAAACCGTGCGCAAGTTTATCAATGCACCTAAGGTGGAGGAAGTCATCTTTACTCGTGGTACGACAGAGAGCCTGAATCTCGTGGTTTCATCGTTCTGTGACGAGTTTATGCAGGAGGGCGACGAGGTCATCATCTCTAATATGGAGCATCATTCCAATATCGTGCCTTGGCAGTTGCAGGCAGCCAAGAAGGGCATTGCTATTCGTGTGATACCTATCGATGAAAAAGGAGAGATTAATCTCGATGAATTCGCCAATTTGTTCACCGAACGTACCAAAATAGTAAGCATTACACAGGTGAGCAACGTGTTAGGTACGGTGAATCCTGTAAAAAAGATGATTCAGATAGCTCATGCTCATAGTGTGCCTGTGATGGTGGATGGTGCTCAGAGCACCCCTCACTTCAAGGTGGATGTGCAAGACTTGGACTGCGACTTCTTCGCTTTCAGCGGACATAAGATATATGGTCCTACAGGTATTGGCGTATTGTATGGCAAGGAAGAGTGGCTTGATAAGATGCCTCCATACCAAGGAGGCGGTGAGATGATAGAGAGCGTAAGCTTCGAGAAGACCACCTTTGAGAAGTTGCCATTCAAATTTGAGGCTGGTACTCCTGACTATGTGGCTACTCATGGATTGGCAAAGGCCATTGACTATGTATCGGCATTGGGCATGGACAATATAGCTCAGCATGAGCAAGAGCTGACTCGATATTGCATGGAACAGATGCGAACCATTGATGGAATCAGACTTTTTGGTCAACAGAAAGGCAAGGATGCTGTGGTGAGTTTCTTGGTAGGCGACATTCATCACATGGATATGGGCACATTGCTCGATCGCCTTGGCATTGCCGTTCGCACGGGTCACCATTGCGCCCAACCGTTGATGGATCGTTATGGTATTTTGGGTACGGTACGTGCCAGCTTCGCCCTCTACAATACCAAGGAAGAGGTAGATGCCCTGGTGACAGGAGTCAAGCGAGTAGCACAAATGTTCTAGAGGTTGATATATGCTAGAAAGTCATTATTATAAGGATATGATAGAGGCAGGTTGTGATGAGGCCGGCAGAGGATGCTTGGCAGGCAGTGTATATGCTGCCGCCGTCATTTTGCCGCCCAATTATCAGAACCCAGACTTGAATGATAGCAAGAAGTTGACCGATAAGAAGCGCAAGGCATTGCGAGAGCAAATAGAGCGAGACGCCGTAGCTTGGGCTGTAGGTGTGGTTACTCCAGAAGAAATCGACAAAATCAATATTTTGAATGCCAGTTTCCTCGCCATGCATCGTGCCTTGGATCAGCTTCAGGTACGACCAGAAGCAATTATTGTGGATGGCAATCGTTTCACTCCATATCATGACTTACCTTATACTACTATCGTAAAAGGTGATGGCAAGTATATGGCGATAGCGGCGGCAAGTATCCTTGCCAAGACCTATCGTGACGACTATATGGATGCCCTTGCCGAGGAATATCCCCAGTACGATTGGAAAGGGAACAAAGGATATCCTACTAAGAAACATCGTGCTGCCATCAAGGAATTTGGCGTTACTCCTTATCATCGTATGAGCTATAATCTCTTGGGCACAGGAGAACTTAGTATTCCTTTTGAGGAAACAGATAAATAATACTATAAATAAAGGCTATCTTCTGTTTGAGGAAGATAGCCTTTGTTATTTTCTTGGTGTGTGAAGATTAGAAGTCCAGGGTAATGCCCTTGTCATCTATTTTCTTGTAAGTCTTTCCATTCACAGTTACATTCTTTGAGTTCTTTGCCTCAAAGGTATGAGTCTTGGCTGTAACTTTGATATTCTCCAGTGTTACCCCTTCTGTTCGGTTGATGACAATGCCTTGTTCAGCATTATTTACCTCCATATCCTTGATGCTGATGTTCCGGACAGGCATTTCTGGCAAGCCATTGAAATAGGCCGCACGGCGAGCACTACGGCAAATGACATGGTTGATGTCTATATTGCGGAATGCGGGAGTAGTCTCATCTACCTTCTTCATATCCACCTGTTGCTGTTTCTTTTGGTCGCCATCATTCAATACTTCTACAGCAGATTTGCCTCCGTAGTAGAGATCGAAGGTAACCACGTCTGTCTGGATGTCAAACATAGACATATCCTTAATGTAGATATTTTCAACTACGCCTCCACGGCCACGGGCACTCTTGAAGCGAAGGCCTACGTCTGTTCCCAAGAACTGGCAATTGGTAACCATAACGTTCTTTACGCCACCACTCATCTCGCTACCTACAACGAAACCGCCATGGCCTTTGAATACAGTACAACCATCAACGATGACATTTTCGCAAGGTACACCACGTTTTCTGCCATCGGCATCCTTGCCACTCTTGATACAGATGCCATCGTCGCCTACATCGAATGTAGAATTGACGATTAGCGAATTTTTGCATGATTCTAAATCCAGACCATCGCCATTTTGTGCAAATGATGGGTTACGGACTAATACGTCCTCAATCAATACGTTCTCACACATCAGTGGGTGAATGTTCCAAGCTGGTGAATTTTGGAAAATAACGCCATTAAGCCACACATTCTTGCAACTGATCAAGCTAATCATCACTGGGCGCAGATAGTCCTTTACTTCATTCCATCCAGCTTCTGTTGTGATGCCGAGAGGCACATTCATGCCAGCGCCTTTCTTGTCGGCCTCGAGTGCAGCCTCTGAAGGAAACCAATAGTTAGGATTTTTGAAAGCCCCTCCTCTAGAAGTGATTTGTTTCCACTGAGCTTCTGTAACCTTGGCTTTCTTTAATGGACGCCAGTATTCGCCATTGCCGTCGATGGCTCCCTGACCAGTGATGGCAACATTCTCCAAGTTTCTACCGGAGATAGGTGATTGGCAGCGGCGGGTGTCAAGGCCTTCAAATGAAGTCTCTACTAGTGGATAGAGTTTGATGTCGGCAGAGAAAAGGATGATGCCACCTTTCTCAATATGTAAGTTGATGTTGCTCTTGAGGGTGATAGGTCCTGTAAACCATACGCCTTGTGGAACAATCAGCGTACCTCCACCTTTCTGGCAGAGTGCATCTATTGCATTCTTGAAAGCTTCAGTGCAGAGTGTAGAACCATCTCCCACGGCGCCAAAGTCTTGGAGATTGACTTTGTTGTCAGGGAATTGTGGACGAGTTACTTTCTCCATCTTGAAAGGCAAGCTTTTGTAGAGGGCATCATACTTGTCGATGTCTGCCGCTTGGGAATTGAATGCCAATAAGCAAGCGCAGACGAATGTGAATAATTTCTTCATGAAATAAGTAGTCTTGTTTGTTATTAATCAGTTTATTTTCTTATTTTTGGCAAATATACGGAGAATATCCTAAACTACCAAATATTTAGTGCTTAATTATCTAGAAATCATTGAAAACGTTTTCGTTTATACTTATTTTTGTCTCTTTAATATGAAATGTAGACTTAAAAGTGATTTTTTTATGAATATGTTTCTTCAATTGGAAAAGTTTTTGTATTTTTGTGCAAAAATTAAAGAATGATTAATACAGAAGTCAAATGAAAAAGTCTTTTCTAATTACTCTATTGATGGTAGCAGCGTCTGTCGGCGTTCAAGCTCAGGGGCTGAAATTGAATTTGAATGGCGTGAACTATGAGACCTTGACTGATTCTACAGCCAAGGTTGCTAACTGTGCTGCGTATGGCGATGTTATCGTTTCTGGTCATGTTAAGATTAAGCGCAAGATATACAAGGTGGTTGAGATCGCTCCACAAGCCTTCGCTGCTAATTCTGTAGGAGTGGGCGTAAGTACAGTTACGTTGCCTGAGACCCTGGAGAAGATTGGTGAGTCTGCATTTAAGGAAGCTCCTCTCACCAAGATAGAGATTCCTAGCTCTGTTACAGAGATTGGGGATATGGCTTTCTATAACTGTAAGTCTTTGGCAGATGTGAAACTTTCCACTTCCCTCAAGACTATTGGTTATAGCGTTTTCAGTGGCTGTTCTGCATTGCAAAATGTTGTGATTCCTAGCTCTGTCACTTCTATTGGTGAATTGGCTTTCGAGGCTAGTGGCTTGCTGAGCGTAACCGTTCCAAATTCGGTTACCTCTATCGGCGCTGGCGCTTTCTATCATTGCAGTAGTTTGGAGACGGTGGTTGTTCCTAATTCTGTCAAGAAATTAGGATCTAATTGCTTTCAGTATTGTGATAAACTGAAGAGTCTCACCTTGCCTGATGCAGAACCTGAGCGCTTGTATCCATCCAAGGAAAACTTCTTGAGTTCTTCTACCGACTATAGCTATGGTTTCAAGGGATCTTCTCTTGTCGAGATTAAAGGCAACACTTCTGCATCCTGCCCTCAGTTTGCCGTCAAGGACATTCTCTCTCTTACCAAGGAATATGCAGAGTATCCTTATGTGTCAAGTCCTTTTGCCAAGAACAATTTGCGTCGCATTGTCAAGTCTTTTAGTTATGTGGCGCATGACCAAGTGAACAGTCGTATGGCTGATTGGCAGAAAAAGAAGGAATACGAGACACCGGAGCAGTGGAGAAGTCGAGTCACTGTAGAGAATCGTAGTAAGAAACTCAAGGAGGTGATTGATGAGGTAAGAAAAAACTATATTGCTTCGTTAACTCGTAGCCAGGTAACAGGCACGTTGGGTGCTTATGACACGGATTATGGTACTTATCCTGTTAAGATAGAAGGCATGGGTACAGTCTATGCCAAAGTAGCGCCAGAAGAGGCAGAAGAGTTTAAAAACTATTGGAACAGCGTAGTTGTTTTGCCAGAGTATGGTGTGAAGGATGACCAAGTGGCTATTCTGTCTTGTACTTTCCGCCTTGGCGATAAGACTTATCAGACGGCTACTAGCTATACCAATGATAATTCAGATGAGTTCTTGGCTAATCTTCCTCCTTTGGATGTAAATCTAGGGGGAGCAAAGGAAGCTGCTGTTGTGGTGGATAATTCCCTTGACATTGATGTGCCAGAGGTGGCAGCAACCAATACTAAGACCTTTGCAGTCATCATAGGAAATGAGAACTATCAGCGTGTCACTAAGGTCAATTACGCCCTGAATGATGCCAAGACCTTTGCTACATATTGCGAGAAGACTTTGGGCATTCCTGTATCTAACATACGTAGCTATACAGATGCCACCTATGGTACTATGCTCTCAGCGTTAGATGATATCAAGAGTATCGGGTCGGCATATAATGGCGACTTGAATGTCATCTTCTATTATGCTGGTCATGGCGTGCCTAATGAGGCTGAGAAAAATGCATATCTTTTGCCTATTGATGCTGATGGTCAGCATACGGAGGTATGCTTGAGTACCAAGCGACTTTATGATACACTCAATCAGTTGAATGCCCATCAGGTTATCGTCTTTATGGATGCCTGTTTTAGTGGAGCACAGCGTGGTGAGGGTATGCTAGCTTCTGCACGTGGCGTGGCATTAAAGGCCAAGGCTGATGTTCCTCAAGGTAATACTATCGTGTTTAGCGCAGCTACTGGCGATGAGACAGCCTATCCATACAAGGAAAAGGGACATGGACTCTTTACCTATTATCTCTTGAAGAAGTTGCAGGAGACAAAGGGTGATGTAACCTTGGGCGAGTTAGGCAACTATGTCAATCTGGAAGTGCGTAAGCAGTCGGTTGTTATCAACCATAAGAGCCAGACTCCAACTGTTATCCCTTCTGTAGGTATGCAGGGATGGGAGAGCATGAAGTTGAGATAATCACATTATTATATATATAATAGTAGCATAACGGTAGCCCTCTATCAGGGGGGCTGCCGTTATTGTGTATAATAAGCTTGTTGATGGGGGTATGTCATAAACAAAAAAAGAGCCACAAATCTTTCGATTTGCAGCTCCTTGTACCCAGACCCGGGATCGAACCGGGATGGATTGCTCCACTGGTGTTTGAGACCAGCGCGTCTACCGATTCCGCCATCTGGGCGATTGCGAGTGCAAAGGTACTAATAATTTTTGAACTGACAAACTTTTTGCCATTTTTTTTTCAAAAAACTTGCATTTTATGTGCTGAAAGGCTAAATTTTTGTTGTATTTATCCCTTTCTATCTTAAAATAGAGAAAAAACTTTGGCTCTTTCGCAGATATTTCCTAACTTTACACTGAAATTATAAACAAACAGTAAAACGAACTTTTCAAAATATGACGAGCAACAAGAATAATTACTATTGCGTGATACTAGCAGGAGGTAAAGGTCGCAGACTTTGGCCTTGCAGTCGAAGCAACCATCCAAAGCAGTTTATCGACTTCTTTGGAGTAGGGCGTACGCAGTTGCAGCAAACTTATGATAGAATGGCGAAAATACTCCCAGCTGATCATATTTTCGTCAATACCAACGAGGAATATGTGGATTTGGTCAAGGAACAATTGCCAGAGGTTCCTGCCGAGCGCATCATGGCTGAGCCAATACATCGCAACACAGCACCTAGCATGGCTTGGGCTAATCACCGCATCTCTATGCTCAATCCCAATGCTTGCATTATAGCTACTCCTTCCGATCAGGCAATCTTTAATGAGGAGGCTTTCCGTAATAATGTATTGGAGGGCTTGGCTTTTGTGGAGCAGAATAATCGTTTCTTGACGATGGGAGTCAAGCCTACACGTCCAGAACCTGGTTATGGTTATATACAGTTGGGCGATAATGTGGGTGATGGATTGTATACGGTGCAGTCGTTTACCGAAAAACCTGAGCGTGACTTTGCCAAAATATTCGTGGAGAGCGGTGAGTTCTATTGGAACACGGGTCTCTTCCTGAGCAATGTGAGCTATCTGCGTGAGTGCTTCTCCAATTTGCTGCCTCCAGTGCTTCGCAATTACGATCAGCAATATCCAGAGTTCAGCATCGAGACGGAGAATGCCTATATGAAGGAGAGCTTCTCTTCTTATCCTAACATCTCTGTGGATTTCGGCATCTTGGATAAGCCAGGCAATGTTTGCATGATGAAGTGTGACTTTGGTTGGGCTGATTTGGGCACATGGCATAGTATCTATGAGGCGATGCAGAAGAGCGAGGACGATAATGTGATTATTGACAGCGATGTGATGATGGAGAATTGTCACAACAATGTGGTGAAATTGCCTAAGGGCAAGCTAGCCGTGCTCAATGGCTTGGATGGCTTCATCGTGGCAGAGAAGGACAATGTCTTGCTTATTTGCAAGAAGCAAGATTCTTCTGCCTTGGTAAGAAAGTATGTAAATGAGGTGCAAATTAAGAAAGGTGAGGAGTTTATTTAACTCCCCACCTTATTTTATATATATAATAAGGTTTATGATTAGAGCTTCTTGAACTCAGCATAAATCTTATCTGAAATCTCCTTAAACTCTTCCTCTGAAAGCTTGAGGTGATCCTTGCGGAAGTTGACATCAGCCTCGCTGTTCATAGGGATGAGGTGGATGTGAGCGTGAGGAACCTCCAAGCCCAATACTACCTGAGCCACCTTCTTGCAAGGGAAGGCTGCCTTGATAGCCTTAGCCACCTTCTTAGCGAATACCTCAAACTCAGCCAAGTCCTCGTCCTCCATATCGAAGATGTAGTCTACCTCTTTGCGAGGGATTACTAAGGTGTGACCCTTGCCGATAGGGCTGATGTCGAGGAATGCATAAAACTTGTCACTCTCAGCGCACTTGTAGCTAGGAATCTCTCCTGCTGCAATCTTTGAAAAAATGCTTGCCATAGTTGTATGATATTTAATGTGTTTATATGTCGTTTTGGATTATAGCAAAAAAGGAACTGTCATACAGGCTCTTATGGAGTCTGTATGATGGTTCCTTCTTTTGTCTTATTCGAATGAAATCTTGTCGATGCGGAGCTTGATGATACCACGAGGTATCTTGATCTCAGCCACTTCGCCTACCTTCTTGTTGAGCAAGCCCTGTGCGATAGGGGTCTTGATAGAAATCTTGCCCTCCTTGAGGTTAGCCTCGCTCTCGCTCACGATGGTATAGGTCATCTTAGCCTTGTTGGCCATATTGGTCATCTCCACCTTTGACATAATCTGTACGCAGTCGGTGCTGAGCTGCTTGGTGTCGATGATTTTAGCCTCGGCAATGGTGAGCTTGATGCGGTTGATCTTATCTTCTAGATGAGCCTGAGCCTCCTTGGCGGCATCATACTCAGAGTTCTCACTCAAATCACCCTTGTCTCGGGCTTCAGCAATTGCGGCAGATGCCTTAGGGCGCTCTACAGTAACGAGCTGTTTCAGCTCAGCTACGAGTTTGTCGTAGCCTTCTTGTGACATGTAAGCCATAATCCTTTTTGTTGTTTTGTTTAATGTTATTAATAATATGTTTGCTAGAGGCATAAAAAATAAAGAATTCCAGTGCCAGCTTAGCACCGGAATCCCATATCTATATGATTTCTCTATTTTCTTCTTATTTATTTCTTTTCGGTTGCAAAGGTAGGACTTTATTTTGGTATTGCCAAACTTTTTCGATTAAATTTCTCAAAATGAGTTGTTTTTGTTGAAACATCCTCCTTTTCCCTTCACATACAGCATCAATTCGTTAAATATCTGATTATTGCAAAGTATCTCTGGATTGCCAGTCATAATCATCTGCTTGCGGGCTCTCGTGATAGCCACATTCAGCTTGCGGTCGATGATGGTTCCATCTTCCACAAAACTGTTGCCGGCAAGGAAATCGAGCTGCCAGATGTTCTGAATGGTAAAGCTGTAGATGATGACATCTCGCTGGCTGCCTTGGTATCGCTCCACAGTGTCGATGCTTATCTTCTCCAGTTCGGGAATGCCGAGCTTCTCAATGCCTTTGCGCACCATGGCTATCTGGTTGCGATAAGGCACGATGACGCCCACCGTCTTCTGACAGTCGAAGCGGTCGCCATAGAAACGATGGATGCGGCGCAGCATATCTACCACGATGTCTGCCTCGTTGGCATTGATCTTGTCTGATACATTCGGCTCCTTGCAGAATGCCGATGGCAGGAAGAGCATGCGGTGCTCCTTGAGCATATCGTCGAGGGCATCTTCTGAGGGGAGGGTATATGACAGCTCCGTCTCCAGCTGGTGTGGACAAGGCACGGGCTCCAGTTGCTCCCTTTGGTAGAACATCTTGTTGGGGAACTCGGCTATGTCGGGATGCATTCTGCCTTGGCGGCGCAAGATGCCGATAAAGTCGGTTCTCTCCTCATGGTCCTCCCAATGGATGAGACGATCGAAGAGGGAGTTGCGGCAGTTGGTGAGGCAGATGTCTTGCAAGATGCTCATGTCGATGACGGCTCCTGGCTGACGGTCGTTGATGGTAGGGATGGCAGAATCCTTCTCGCTCTGTTGCACCACGGCGGGTAGCTGCTTGTAATCACCGATGAGGATAAACTTATCCACAGCTGATAGCAAACCTACAAGATTGGGTTCCAATATCTGGCTCGACTCGTCGATGATGGCGAGTTTGAAGTGCTTCAGATTGAAGATGAATGGCTTGGAGGTCATCATCGAAGTGGTGCCTACGATAACACGTGTGCCTATGATATATTGCTTGATGGCTTCGAGCTTCGGGCAGTTCTTGATGGTTTTCTCTATCAGATAAGGGCGGAATCGCTCATCGCAAGAGTATTCGCTGCCCAAGCGGAGGAAAGGAATGCCACTGTCCACCAACATCTCGCAGATCTCATCCACGGCTCTGTTGGTATAACTCATCAAGAGGATGGAGGAGTTGGTTCTATCATTTAATGCCTCTTCCACCATAAACTTCAGGGCACGACTGGTCTTGCCTGTTCCTGGAGGTCCCACGAGCAGGAAGTAATCCTGGGCTTGCTTGGCACGCAGGATGATGTCGTCGAGCACATCGTCATAATGCTTGGTGAGCGTGAGCGAGGTGTCACGGCGTGGTGGGCGCTGACCTAATAGCAGGTCTCTCTTCTCCTTTGGGGCGCAGATAAACTGGTGCAGATTGCGTATGCTACCGCCTGTACTTGCATCTGTAGTTCCGTGCTCGATGGCGTATGGCAGGTTCATCTCGAAGATGTCGGCATTCTGCTGACCGTCGTTCAGGTGTACCACAATCTCATGCGAATGTATCTCTTGCAATACACCTTTATGTAATATAGCCTTTCTTACGTCGGGTTCTTCTTTCAATTTATAGGTATAGAGATACACCATGTCGCCGATGCGGAAGTTGGGCAGGAAATCCTTGCCTTGGTCGGGTACGCTCAGGGTGATGGTATCATAACCTGCGCCCTCGCCACTCATCTCTTTCTTGATGATATGGAGGTCGGTATAGATGTTGCCGGCATCCTTCTTCTCGGCAAGCGGCATAGTCCAGAGGTCGCTGCTCGATGTGTTGGTGCCTTCTTGTGCTCCTACCTTGGATATCATCTGCTCTCGGAGCACAAAGGTCATCATGCGGCAGAAGTAGGCTTCTTCCAAGGGAGATAGGGTGTGCAAAGGGTCGGTGATGGCGGCGAGTCGAGGTTTCAGATACTTGTTGTAGAAGAAATCCTGCGCCCCTGCTACATTTAATACATCGGGAGTGAATTCATCGAGGGCATGCTCGAATCCCTCTCTGGCTATCTCGAAGGAGGCGGCAACGAGTTGGTTGCGGTATTCTATCGCCTCACGGAATAGTTTTTGGTAGTAAGCCACTACCATCAGTCCGTTTTGTGGCTGATATTTGGAGTAGAGCAGACGGATGTTTACTGCATTATTGTTCAACTTGAAGTTGTGCTGCAATACGCCGTAGTAGAGCAAGAGCTGTACATAGTGAGGCTCCAGTTGGTAACTGTGATAATCGGGATCTACCTGATGGGTCTCGATGTTCATGTTCCTGCCCGATTTCTGCTCCACCAAGAGCTTGCAGTCGGTGGTCATGAGATCGACACGGCCTTGAATGCCAAGAGCTTCGCAAACGAAGGATGGCTCCAAGATGGCTTTCTTACGGTCGTAGATGCCCTCGCCACGCATGCCGTTCATCTGGGCTTGCGAGGCGGTGCGAGGGAAGAGAATGTCCACTACCTGCTGTAGGTTGAAAGCTTGCAGGTTGGCATCGGTATAGAATTTCTTGCCGTCGAAGTAAGGACAGGTGCAGAACTCCAATGCCTTTTCTCGGAAATTGCTCTTCACGGTCTCGTTCACCTGATACTTGCCATGGCAGTTGATGATGTCGTCCAGGGCTGCGCCGGCAAAGTTACCCAGCAGGGTAGCTTGGGTATTGGCACGAGGCTTCATCAAGTTGAGCAGATAGAGCAGGGGATGATGACCGTAAGTCGTAAAGCAGGCGGCGATGCTACTGATGTCCACCAGATAGTCGGGCTCTACCACGATGAGTCGAGGGGTGATGATGGGCTGGCGCACTTGGCAGTCGAGCAGGTTGAGCTGCATGCCTTCTCTCATGATTTCGCAGAGATAGGTATGGTCGATGTGGTTGTCGTCGTCCTTGAGTTGAACCAAGTATTCCTCCTCGTTGGCATCTTGATCGATGTCAACACGGATAAAGTCGCCATCCCAGTTCTTTACGATGCAGCGGATGTATCGGTTGTTGATTTCCAGTCCCTTCTGGAAAGGGCGGTTGGTGTGGGGAATGAGCACATTCAGCTCATGGGGTACGTCCACTCCGAATACGGCTGATATGAAGAGGGCGAGTGCTCGGGCATCATACTTTAGGTCTTCGCTGGATAGTGGCTCTTGTGAGTTGCTGTGTCGGCGCATGGTCTGGATGGCTATCTTGTCGGCTATCTTGATGCCACGAGCCTTGCAGAGATAGTCCACCTGTGAGAAGAGGTTACCGAAGGCTTGCTGGGTGTCTCTTACTCCCTCATGGCAACAGAGAATGAGCGTATCGTGCATCATCTTGTTGCGAGTCTTTGGCTCCAAGTCGGGCAGCATCAATAGTTCCTTTACTCTCTGGAAGAGTTCTGCTGCGGATATATTTTGATTCATTTGATGAAATTACAATATGTTACTAGAAATCTAGATGGTTGATATATGCAAAATTACAAAAATTATGAATACTCTTATAATAAATACATTTATAATTATGGATAATTAACGAGACAATGGGATTAATAAATGTCTCATTAAGTATTTTTTGTGTTAAAATACTTGCTGTTTCAATTCTTTTTTGTAATTTTGCAATCTCCTTTCACCTTGGTAATATGTATGTGATTATCAGTATAATATGGTGAAGGCAACTAAAAGATTAAGATTATGACAAAAGAAGATTTGATGCGTAGAGCCATTGCGCTCTCTGAGAATAGTGTGAAGAATGGCGGTGGTCCTTTTGGTGCTGTCATCGCCAAGGACGGTATCATCGTAGCTGAGGCTTCCAATAGCGTGACCATCGACAATGACCCTACGGCTCATGCTGAGGTGAATGCCATCCGTCAGGCTACCCGTGCCCTGAAGACATTCAATCTGGAGGGTTGCGAGATCTATACCTCTTGCGAACCATGCCCTATGTGTCTCGGTGCCATCTACTGGGCTCACTTAGACCGTATCTATTATGCCAACGACCGTAAGGATGCGGCTAAGATAGGCTTCGACGATGAGTTTATCTACGAGGAGATAGGCAGAAAGATAGAGGACCGCCATCGCCCAATGATTGCCTTGTTGAGAGATGAGGCCCTCGGGGCTTTCCGTATGTGGGTAGAGAATACGAATAAAACAGAATATTAAGTGAAGAGCGAAGAGTGAAGAATTCAATAGTCTATAAGGCACATGAATTCTTCACTCTTCGTTCTTCACTCCTATTGTCCTCCCAATCTTTCGAAGAAGGTGATGGTCTCTTCGAAGGTCTTGAATTCATCACTTCCGTATTCGATGCTCGTTCCCATGAAGCCCTCTGCAGGCTGTGGGTCAATGAAATAATCACCATAGAGCAGTTGCTTCTGGTTGGTGAATATCACGTGGTCGTAGGCTGGGGCGGAGAGATATTCCTCTACCCATGCCTGCACCTCTGCCATATACGCATGGTTGTTGGTAGGGGCAGGGGCCACGATGTATACGTTGTAATGTTCTATGAGCATCTCGTAAGCCTTGTGCATCGAGCTGGTAGCCTTCATGTAGCTATCGTGCAGGGCATCGAAGGCTAGATATACGATAGGGCGCTCCTTGCCATTCTGCTTGTCGTCTATCCAGCGGATGATAGGGCAGAGGTAATGGAATGCCACCTTGTCGATGAGGCGGTGCTCGCCATGGAATCGGATGGCTTGTGGGTAATGCTCATGGAAGATGTCGAAGGTATGTACCACGGGGTCTTTGTCGCCAAAGAGACCATATATGCGCTGTTGCTCCTCTGGTGTGATGTCCTGGAAACACAGGGTGGTGATGTCCTTGTATTCCTTGATGAGACCTTTGGTAACCATCAGCTCGTTTACGCCATCCTTACGAGGATTCTGGAATTCCTGCTTGCCCGTCATGCTGCTCATGGTGTTGCCCATCTCGAAGGCTGGGTTTACGAGGATACGGTCGGTGCCCTTGAGCATCTCGGTGTACATACCGCCCATGGAAGTACCGATGATAAGGTCGGGCTTCTCCGTTTCCTGCATTTTCTTGAGCATCTCTACGGCTTCCTCTGGATGTACAGGGATGTCCTCGGCTATTAGTGTAGCGTTAGGCATCAGTTCCTGCAACATCTTCACGGTTCCGCTCTGTCCTGAGGATAGGAATCCGTGAACATACATGATTTTCTTGCCCGACATCAGGTCGGGGAATTGTTTGATATATGGATTCTCCATTGTTTCTTTTCTTTTATTAATGCGATGCAAAATTACATCTTTTTGTGGATATAAGAAAATAATAGCTTACGTTTTTGCCTAAGATAACAAGTTTTTCATCAGTTTATGAGATTATCTCAGATTTTATTTGTACTTTTGCCGAAAGATTTTAGAAATTCTATATTATTTTTACATATTTAAAATGGAACAGTCAATAGAAAATCTCTACAAATTGGACGGAAGGGTGCCCGTCGGTAAAGCACTCCCATTTGGTCTGCAACATGTGCTAGCTATGTTTGTCAGCAACATCGCACCAATCATGATTCTTGCTGGGGCGGTTGGGCTTGACAGCTCCGTCAGTGCCGTGCTCATCCAAAACTGTATGGTCATAGCCGGTATCGGTACCTTGGTGCAGCTTTACCCTGTGTGGCGCATCGGTTCTCGCCTGCCTATCGTGATGGGTATCTCCTTCACTTTCCTCTCGCTTGCCATCAGCATCGCTGCCGCTCACGGCATGGGTACCTTGATGGGGGCTGTCATCATCGGCGGTCTTGTGGAGGGTACGCTTGGACTTTTTGCCAAGTATTGGATCAAACTCATCCCTCATGTGGTGGCTGCCACCGTGGTTACTGCCATCGGATTCTCGCTCCTTCCTATCGGTGCCAACTCCTTTGCTGGAGGTCAGGGCGCAGCCGACTTTGGTAGCATGAACAACTGGATTGTGGGCTCTGTTACCTTGCTAGCTTGTCTTCTTTGTCAGATTTTCGCGAAGGGATTCCTTCGTTCTCTCTCCGTGCTCGTAGGTTTGATAGTGGGTTATGTGCTCGCTTGCTTCATGGGAATGATTGACTTTAGTGGCCTCTCCAATCTTTCCGTTATCGCTTTGCCACAGTTCTTGCCTTTTACTCCAGAATTTAATGTGGGTGCCATCTTCTCGGTCATCGCCGTCTATTTGGTATCTGCCACCGAGACTATCGGTGATACATCTGCGCTCTGCAATGGTGCGCTGAAGCGCGATCCTGAGACCAAGGAGATGGGATCGGCTGTATGCTGCGATGGTTTCGTTAGTTCGGTATCAGGTCTCTTTGGTTGTACTCCTATCACTTCGTTTAGTCAGAATGTGGGCTTGGCTGCCATGTCGGGCGTGGTGAATCGCTTTACCATCGCCATGGGTGCCATCATCATGATTATTGGTGGTATCTTCCCAGCCATCGGTTTTGTGCTTACTACCATACCTCAGGCAGTGCTCGGCGGTTGTACCATCATGATGTTTGGTAGCATCCTCTTCGCTGGTTTCGGCATGATGGCTCGTAGCGGTTTCTCACAGCGCAACATGGTTATCGTGAGTCTCTCGCTCAGTGTGGGTCTCGGCTTTACCCAGGCTACGGGTATGTTCGACATCTTCCCAGAGATTGTTCGCACGGTATTCGCTGACAACTGCGTGGCAGTGGTATTCTTGCTCGCTGTCATCCTGAACCTCGTATTGCCAAAGAGTTTGGAAAATAAAACAAAATAAACTATAATAATTCAAGTCAAAATGGATTTATTGAAAGAAAGAATTATGAAGGAAGGCAGATGCTTTCCTGGTGGTATCCTTAAGGTGGATAGCTTTGTAAATCATCAGATGGACCCTATCTTGATGATGGATTTGGCGAAGGAGTTCGTACGCCTCTTCAAGGACATCAAGTACAACAAGATTGTTACCATCGAGGCTTCGGGTATCGCCCCTGCCATCATGGTGGGCTATTTGACCAATCTGCCTGTGGTCTTCGTGAAGAAAAAGCAGCCTAAGACGATGGAGGGTATGATTACATCGGTGGTTCACTCTTTTACTAAGGACCGTGATTACACCGTTTGCGTGAGCAACAGCTACCTGACTCCTGATGACCACGTCATCTTCATCGACGACTTCCTTGCCAATGGCAATGCCTCTAAGGGCGTGATGGATCTCTGCGAGCAGGCTGGTGCCAAGATAGAGGCGATGGGCTTTATCATAGAGAAGGCATTTCAGCACGGTGGCGATTTCCTGCGTGAGCAAGGTATGCGCTATGAGGCTCTTGCCACAGTGGAGAGCCTGGATGATTGCAAGATTGTCTTGAAGTAAATACACATTATTATATATAGCAATAAAAAAGCCGCTCAATCATTTGAGCGGCTTTTTATGTCTATAAGCTATTAACTATAAATTCTTATTTTACTATCTCGGCAGCGTAAGTTCCCATCACCTTGTATCCCGTAGGGTTAGGGTGAAGCCAATCGCTGCTGGCATATTCTCGCTTCATCTTCCTGTCATCTTGTGGGTCTTGCAGGAGCTTGGCAAAGTCTAGGATGCCATCCACATTCTTGGCTTGGCTGCGTATCCAGTCGTTTACGTAGAGGCGGGCAGCCTCATGGAAGTGGGTGTAATAGCCTGCTCCCTTGAAGGGAGTGATGGTGCCCAAGTAAACCTTCATCTTTCTAGCCTTGGCTTTCTTTATCATGCCCTGTATGCTCTCAATGATTTGTCGGGCCACGGTCTCGCTGCTGCCGCTCTTGGCTGCGCCGATGTCGTTGACGCCCTCAAAGATAATCACCTTCTTAACGCCGCTCTGTCCCAGGATGTCTCGGTCGAATCGTTCTTTGGCTAGGGCTCCAAATCCGCCAAGTACGGTTACTCGGTTGTTGCCGATGCCCAGGTTCAGCACGCCTTGGTTGGTAATCTTGTGTTTCAGTTGGAGCATCTCTGACATTACGTCGGGCCAGCGGTTCTGGGCATTGTCGGTGGAGCATTTACCATCGGTGATCGAGTTGCCCATGATGGCGATGGCACTCATGTTGGTCTTCATCGTGTATACGTCGATGCCGCTGATGTTGTACCAGTGGTTCTCTCGGAATGCCTTGGCAAAGGAGGAGTGGGCATTGGTTACGCCCTTCATGATGTAAGAGGTGGTGCGAGATCCCATGTGTACGGTGGGTACATCGGGGGCAGAGGTGTAATTGATGGTGATGGCTACTCGCTCCAGGTTCTTGAGGGGGAACTTGAGGGCATCGCTCACCAGTTGTTTGCCTGCAGGTATGGTAGCCTTGTAGCTATTGCCAAACTTGAAGTATTGTGCCGATTTAGCGTCTATATCCGATGAGTCCTTGGCATGGGCAATGTATACGGAGCGAATCTCCACGGGTTGCATGGAGTAGATATTGCTCAGTTTGAGTCGAATCACGTCTCCGCCCACGGATACCTTCACCACTTGTCGCACGGAGCGATTGGTCATATTGTTGTTATAGGGCATAAAGCTCTTCACCACGGTTTGTGGTGCTGTAGCCCAAGTACCTATCCAAGTCTGTGCTGCCGCCTGCATTGCGATGGTGCAGCATAGGCATACTAAAGCGATAATCCTTTTCATCTTTCTTCCTAATTTTAGTGCAAAGGTATAGCTTTCTGCTGGAAGGAGCAAATATCGGGGTATAAAAAATATAAAAGGTGTGCCCACGGCTGCTCGATGGATGGAGCGGCACGGTGGGCACACCTTTTTGGATTAGCATGATGCTTGATAATATATTTCGTCCTCGGATTCAGTTTGCTTACAGAAGCCGGCATCTGCAAACAAGCCCATAATACATTTAGTTGGCATTAAGATTTCTATAAAGTCTCGTAAATTCTTCCAATCTTATTACTACCACTTTCGGAAAGTTAACATTTTCTAGTTCTTTAAAATGTTTGTCTTCTGAAACTATAAAACAGCATTGCCGACGATTGCACAATCCACAAATTTATTGTCGTCGGGATCACAAGTAATAAGATTCCAATGAAAATGGGCATCAATGGGTATAGAGTTTGGTGCTCGCTTTATAATTTCAATTACCATTGAGGCAATTACAGGATTAGCCTTTATACTGAGAATTTCTTCATACTCTTCGAGAATTTCATTTGTATAGCATAGACAATAATCTCCATCCAAGAATCCTTCCCATAAGAAATAATTCTTGCTCTGTTTTGCTATAATTTGCAACAAGCAATTGGTATCTAAAACAATATTTTTGTTCATGCTCATCACTTATAAGCAGTTCTCAAATGCTCAGATTTCATTTCGTCCAATTTCTTGTCGCTCCATTCTCCTGACTCCCACAGTTTATCCATCTCTCGCTGCAAACGGTCATTCACAAACTTTATCAAGACTCTTCTCAAGTCAGACAAGTCTTGTTCTGATTGCAAACAAGAAACGATATTAAGAATGTCTTGTTGAGCTGCATTAAATTTCAATGTTTGAGTTCTCATATTCTACCTCCCACTTTTAGGATTTATACTATTTTGCTGCAAAGATACGATTTTCTTTTGAATGATGCAAGGAAATGGGGGAGATTTTTGCATGTTGTCTAATTAACAGGTATGAACTTTCCTGCCTTACAACTCGTAATACCCGAAAAGTATGAGAGATTTAGAGTGTCTATGATATCGCAAACAGCCTCTGCATTCTTCTTTGCATATATTGAGTGATACCATCTGGAGCTTGTCAGATAACGAGGCAGAGCACGAGTACTGGCTCAAGGGTCAGGTACCAAACCTATTCGATGCCAAGTATCTCCGCAAGTGGGCATATAAGGGTTTCTGCGATGGTATCGCAGGCGAGGACCTCGGCT
>URLG01000045.1 GCA_900548535.1 Candidatus Segatella intestinihominis
AGCATGGTACCGATTACAACGCTACGCGTGGTACCGATACAGCGCTATCGTCAAAATGGATGTATCTATATGGAATATTAATTCTTTCGGTGAATATTACATGCAAATTTTCGGAAAATATAGCAACGATTATCAAAATGCATGTATGAAATTCATTTCTGAAAGAGAACGTTTCCAGAAAGAAATGAGCAAGATAAACGGAATCAGAGTTATTCCTTCACAAGCTAATTTCTTTATGATAGAAGTCTGCGCAAAATATACGTCTGAGCAATTGGCAGAAATACTTTTGAAGAATTACAATATTTTCATAAAAAGTTGCAATACAAAACACGGACTTGAAAATAAAAATTATATTAGAATTGCAGTCAGAAATACATCTGAAAACAATATACTATTAAATGCACTAAAAGATATATTGAATTGATACAACAACATTTTTTTAGATTCATTAATTCCTCATAATTAAAAAAGGAATTAATGAATCTAAATTATGGGTATACTCAAAAATCTTATACAAATACTTCAAGCAGATAAGCAAGGAGTTTGTATAAACCCCATTGTCCCGACAAGCCTTTACGTCTTCCCTGATAAGAGTAAGGCGGCTTCTCACATTACTGTTGCT
This sequence comes from Candidatus Segatella intestinihominis, assembly GCA_900548535.1. Taxonomy (GTDB): domain Bacteria; phylum Bacteroidota; class Bacteroidia; order Bacteroidales; family Bacteroidaceae; genus Prevotella; species Prevotella intestinihominis. The sequence goes on from URLG01000045.1 coordinate 623, forward strand.
GGCACCACCAGTACGCATAGTGACAAAGTCTTTGGCTATGTACTTGGCAGTTATCTTATACTTCTTGAAAAGGCGTACCATCATCTCGTAATCGGCACCTATCTTATAGTCTAAGCGATAGAGACCTGATTTGGCAAAAACTTCTCTTCGGCAATAGAAGGATGGGTGGGCTGGCATAAAACCAAACCTCAGCCAAAATGGGCTAAACATTTTAGATGAATAATATCTCACACACTTGTCCAGATTATCATCTCTCACAAAATGAATGTCTCCATATACCGCATCTATGGTGGCTTCCGATTGGAATGTATCTGCTACTGTTTGCAGTATATCTACATCCGTATAAAAATCATCGGAATTGAGAATGCCTACAATATCACCAGTTGCCATACGGATGCCTTTATTCATGGCATCATAGATGCCCCTATCCTTCTCAGAGATCCACTTCAAGCGACCTTGGAATTCATTTTCATAGCTCTTCACTACAGAAATTGTTCCATCAGTAGAGCCACCATCCACGAGGATATATTCTATGTCTTTATATGTCTGGCGCAATACTGATTTTATCGTATCGCCAATTGTTATTTCACTATTGTATGTTGCTGTTATAATAGATATCTTCATAATTTTCGTTTAAACCAAACTATTTAGCAGTCTTAAGATTTCAAAAAATTGCTTTAAAAATACCTTTGTTAACTATTAAGACTTCGTTTACCCCCATAAGGATAACATTCTTCTCCTTCTTTAGTTTGATTCGATCCGCTGGTGTAGCTATAAAAGCATCAAAAGGAGGTTTCTTATGTGAAGGCATTGATATATTCAAGAATGAACGGCATTGCTTGCGATTAAGTATACCCTTTTCGTCCAACAGACTCCAAGTGTCCAGCAGTTGCTCATAAGCTTTATAAGCATTTTGAGTTCTGTTGGGTTCCTTGTCTAGACAATATTTTAGTTCTAGAAGCAGCAACCATCCACCTTCTACTACCTCTTTACATCTAAACATACATTCACAATCCTTCCTGCCTTGAGGAAAGAAATCCTTATTTTCCTCAAAATTTACAGCATAATAGGACATTCCATCTGGGTTCACCAAATGGAATGAAGCTATATTGGTAATAGGTTGGGAACTTATTACCACACCTTGACGGCTTTCCTTATCCTCGTTTTTTGTTTCTTCGGTATAATCAGCCACCCACACATCGCCAGTAAGTTCAGCTACGTGATGAAAAATCTTATCTAGATCAATCATAATAAACAGAATAATTAGTAAAGTCATTCATTACTGATTGCATTACGCTATCAAAGTAATTGTTGCTTATCAATCCTTCTTCATCCTGAATAACTCGAGCCGTAGTACCCGTCTCGGAAAGATTCAGTTCCCACACTCCTACTTCTTGAGGATTAATCCAACTGCCCTTATGAGCCATCAGCTCACTATCATCAACAGGAAGTTTATCCTTAACCAAATATCCTAACATGCTATTATTCAGTGCATATAGAACATATGGGCTATGTGATGACATAAATATTCCATCATGATGAACAGCAGAATTTTCCAAAAGCTTATAAATCAATTCCAACTGAGTTTGTGGGAAAAGATTCAGCTCTGGTTCCTCTAGGAATATATCTGAATATACATTCTTGGTATATGACTCAACGAGTTTTTTACACTCTTCATATTCCTGCTCGGAAGCAAATGTTAGTTTACCCATACCTATTCTAGCGATGTATGGTTGATTGTCTCCAATTCTATCAGCCAATGATTCCTTGAACTTTGTGGCATAAATATGCTGCAAAATGTCTTCATTTTCTGCATCTTTTGAAACTGAAGAGTAATCTGTTGACTTGTATTGCAAATTAAATAAATAATTCAGATAGACCCACATTGGCACCACTGACTGCAAGCCACTGGAAGCATTGGTGAAATCTATAGACTTTCCATTATGCAGCAAAATGTTATCAGATTTCGTATCACTATCATAATAGTAAGAGGCATCCAAATCCAATAATGGCAAAGATTCATTTTTCTTGTATAGCTGTCTAGTCAAATTCCAATCAGAAATAAAGTTCAATATATTAGAATTGCTTATACGGACATCCAACCAATTAGGCACAACAGCTATCAAGTTGCGCTCCGTCGGAATATAGGAAACACGCGGACGCTTATATGTCCACCTGCCATCCTCATTCCATATCAAATCAAATGACTGCTTGTCAAAATCACAGATGAATGACATGTGTTCAGTTTGATAGAAAAATTTACTTCCTGCACGTAAGAACCCATTGAGCTTATGGAACTGAATCAAATTTTGCTCAACATATGAGAAATCGGCAAAGCCATTTTTACCTTGTTCCAGTTCGATGCATTTCTCTGCCCAAGCACAAAAACAAGCAATCTTAAGAATGCAGCTCTTTCCTGCACTCTGAGGTCCCATCAATATATTGATTCTCTTCAAATCCATATCCACATGGGATAGAGGTCCGAAATTATCTATTATTAATCGTTTCATATTTCTTTGCTGCATAATTCGTTGTTTTTACAATGTTTCTTCTTTCCACTCATCGATGGTTCCTTCTTCAGAAGAGAAGTTGGCACCAATAAGGTGAACTGTTCGTTTATCTGTATGATACTCTTTGGCATATCCTTGGTCTTTTATCTGCTGAAGAGCCATCTCGGCAGAACCATCAAGTTTGAACTCGAAGATGTAGACATCAGTCTGGGTCTCGATGATGCAATCTGCCCTACCCTTGCTTGTCTCCTTTTCGTGATACACAGTAAAGCAACTCAGCATTCTGAGCAAGAGATAGAAAGTATAGTGGAAATGACGCTCATACTCTCGCTCTGAATTCTTACGACGCACAGAGTATGGAATGCTTGCAAGAAATGCAGTCATACCATCCATAAACTCTTGAAGTTTTCCTTGCTTCAACTGATGCACAGAATCTATAAGCCAAGAATTAGAGTCGGTCTTGGTCTTCAGATAATCATTTGCAATGACAGTAAGGAATCCTTCTCTTACTTCATTGTTAGGTATATCTAGAAGGAATGAATCTGTATCAAAATCATATCCCTTGATTGTTAAATAACCACTCTGATATATCATCGGAAGGGGCTTCTCTACATCAGCTTTATAGTCATCAAACTGAGCAACACCATAATATTGTCCTGCCAACTCATCCAAATTCTCATCCGAATGGGAAAGCAAGCGAATAAGATAGGTAGGCGTACCACTCTTGAACCAATAGGAGCCAAGCCTCATCTGGTTAAAGGCATTGAGAATACTAAACGGATTAAATATGTCAATCATATCATCACTGAAATGATAGCCATCATATTTCTGTTTCAATCTATCCAACATTTCATTGTAGGAGCACTTAAACTTAGTAGCCAATTCGTTGATTGGCTCTTTAAAATAGTCCACGAGTTCCTCCTTAGTAATACCACATAATGCTTCGTAATTTCTATTTAGACTAATGTCATCTGGTTGGTTGAAACCACTAAACACACTAATCTGAGAGAATTTGGTAACACCCGTCAGGAATACAAATCGAAGGTCAGCATCGGCACCTTTAAATGTTGAATAAAAAGACTTCATGATGTTGCGATGCTTCTCCTCTAGGGTAACCTTCTTGCCGAGATGCTCTACCTGGTAGTCTAAATCCAATACATCCAAAATAGGTTTGTCATACTCGTCAACAAGCACAACGGCTCCTAGTCCTGTTTTTTCATGTGCCGCATGAAGAACCTGCTGAAAACGCTTACCAAAGTCATCGTATGTTTTCTTCACTCCATATTGTTCTTCCCAATTAGCTATTTCGCCAGACAAGACTTCCTCCAATGTCCCATCATTCAAATAGTTACCAGTATTAAAATCTAAATGAAATACAGGAAACTTCTTCCATTCATGCTCTAAGCTATCTATAGCCAAGCCTTTGAATAATTCCTTGTTACCCAAGAAATAGTTCTCAAGTGTAGATACAAGAAGGCTCTTTCCGAAACGACGTGGGCGTCCCAGAAAGTATACATTTCCTTCTTTAACCAAGTTATATACCAAGTCAGTTTTGTCAACATAGACATAGCCTCCATTGATAATTTTATCGAATGTCTGTATTCCTATAGGATATTTCATATCGCTTCAATTTATCATTTATGGCGCAAAGATAATGATTTATTCTGAGACTGCCAAACATTTCTGGGGATTTATACAATATACACTCGAAAAAAATAAAAATGAATTTCGATTTCAATTTTCCTTTCACCTTTCTTCTTAACTACTGATATTCATTAGTTTATGGTGAAAGGTGGACAAATGGCGTTTGTCCACCTCGGCTAGTTTGTATGCGCGAAGGTGAAGGAAGCAGGAAACTTAAGTGAAAAATATAGCATTAGGCGAGCTAAGATATATGAAATAGGGGTGATGAATATCATAGAAGAGGGAGAAAGAAGCAGTTTCTAAAGTCGGATGACGGTAGTCATCCAAACGGACGACTAGGCTCATCCAATCAGTTGACTATAGTCATCCAATCGGATGAGCCTAGGCAACCGACTAAAGATGTAGTTTCTTCTGCCCTCAGCAATAGGAACTTCCAGCTTCTAGTCATGCCGATTTTACCTTCTTCACTTTAAGTTATAAGCTAGTTTCATCGCATTCTAAATTTCCTTTCACCATAACCAGCAGACATACAACATATTAGAAGAAAGGTGAAAGGAAAAATGAAATGCAAATAAAAAAATACAATTTACAAAATATGAATAAAATGTTAACTAAAATGCAATAATATTGCGATATAGTAGTTTTTATTAATAGAAACAAAATTAGAACAAACAAGGAATATGTCTATAAATACAACATATATTATAATAGCATTCATGCTCAGTGCATGTTGCGGATTGATCATGATTCCAGCATTGCTGAGATTTTGCCAAAAGAGAAAACTATACGACTTGCCTAACATAAGAAAGGTGCACCATGCATTGGTACCACGATTGGGCGGCACTGCCTTTATGCCCAGCATGGCTCTATCTGCCAGCATTGTAATCGTAGTAATATCCCTTACAGGCAACAATCATAAAATTGTACTTAGCACTTGGAGTTTGGCAATGATGCTGAGTGCTATGATCATATACTGTGTGGGTGTAGTGGACGACATATTTGGTCTTGATGCCAAAGTAAAGTTTACTATGCAGATTATTGCATCTGCTATCATCCCTTTCTGCGGTTTGTGGATCAACAATCTCTATGGTCTATTCGGAATTCATGAGATACCTGCTTATGTGGGCATGCCGCTTACAGTATTTTTATTTGTATTCATTGACAACGCCTTCAACCTGATAGATGGCATCGATGGCTTAGCAGCCACCCTAGCCATACTAGCGCTTCTAGGTTTTATTTACTGCTTTTCACCATACAATTTAATCGCCTACGAGGTGATGATAGCAGGATTGATTGGCATTCTTGTATCCTATCTTAGATATAATCTGTGGGGAGATGCCGAAAAAGGGAATAAAATTTTTATGGGTGACTCGGGAAGTCTCACCTTGGGATTTATCCTTGCCTTTCTATTTGTAAAAGCTATCTCAGTCAATCCCAACGTAATGCCGATGTCTACCCGACGAGTGTTGATAGCATATAGTTTGCTTATTATCCCTACATACGACGTGGTAAGAGTAGTGCTACATCGCTTGCGTTGGAAAATGCCTATATTTGATGCAGACAAGAGCCATATCCATCATAAATTAATGGAATTGGGACTATCACAACATCAAGCATTAATAAGCATTCTGTCACTTGCCATCACGTATATTGCCCTCAATCTGATTATGTACGATTGGGTAGGAATCAGTCTGACATGTATTTTGTTGATAGATATTGTGACATATACTATCTTTCAAATTTGCATCAGCAAACGATTGCATGTACAAAGAACAGTAGACATAGTTCTATCAATTTTCGCCTTGGTGATATTCTGGCCTGCATTTCTTGTTATTGCATGGGCCATCAGACACGAAGATGGTTTGCCTGTCATTTACAGTCAAGAAAGAATAGGATTGGGTGGAAAGCCTTTTTATATTTATAAGTTTCGCTCGATGAAGGTAGATGCAGAGAAAGACGGTCCCAACCTTTTGGAGATAGCTGGTGACAAAAGATTGACTAAAGTGGGGGCTTTCTTACGTAGCCATCACTTGGATGAGCTGCCTCAACTATGGAATGTACTGAAGGGAGATATGGCTTTCATCGGTCCACGACCAGAGCGCAAGTACTATATAGATCAAATTATGGAACATGACAATAGATATCAGATGCTCTATCAGATAAGACCTGGCGTCACATCCTATGCCACGCTTTATAATGGATATACCGACACGATGGAAAAGATGCTCAGAAGGCTAGAGTTTGATCTCTATTACTTGGAGCATCGCTCTTGGTGGTTTGATGCTAAGATATTAACAAAAACCTTTATAAATATAGCGTTTGGAAAGAAGTTTTAATATACCTTAATTCCGCAACACTATAGTTTATATATTTTTTAAGCACCTGAGCAACAAAATGTTGCTTAGGATTTTGTCATGTCAAAGAATTCACTTATCTTAGTGTTGCAAAAAAAATAAACAAGAGAATTCGATAAATGACATGGCAAAAATACAAATAAAATCTGAGAAACTCACTCCTTTTGGAGGAATATTTTCCATTATGGAGCAATTTGATGCTCTTTTGTCCCAAACAATACACTCAACCTTGGGGTTGCGTTGCAAGTTGTATGGTTATCAGTATAGAGAGAGCTTCCGTTCTTTAATGTGCGTTTACTTTTGTGGAGGCAAGGAACGATTTTTCGATGACATGAACAATGGGTTCGGGTGGAACAGATTCCCCAAATCCTTCATGGCACAAAACACGGTGTTTCTGCTAATAAAACATACTGAATATATACACAGACAACGAATCTTATGCCCATGTCTTCAAGACAGACTTCGGATAAATTAGGAAGATTGTGAAAATCTTGCGTATTGCCTCAAGTCGCGTTGTGGGGTAAGGGGATTTTGTGCAAAAATTAGCATAAGTAAAAACTTTATTACCCACATATGGGGTGGCATGACCATTTCCTGTCAAAATCACCCTTGTCCATATTAGCTGCGGATTTTAGGATATAATGTTTTATGAAGTTCTAGACAGGCTAGAACTTCGTAAAACTCAAACGATATTCATTGTTTGACAGTACCATCTTACTGCCCGAAAGTTTTTCCTTCTTAAAATGTTCTTCAAGATGATTCATACCTAATTCACGCAATTCGGAATTAATTTCGGTAACAGGAACGTCACCACCATCATCTCCATAATCCTGATGCCAATGATTGGCATAAGGTGAAGATAATATTAAGCTATCACCTGTCTGGTTAAAACGAACATAATAACCAGTGGAAGCAGCATCAGATGCAAAATTGCGAATAGAGATAAGTTTGTGCTGAACGCCCCAAAAGACCTTACGCTCTTTATAGTTGCAAGAGCCGCCCGTAGAGAGCGTATCCACACTCTCCAAATGCCAGAAGCCATCAAGGTCACCATTATCAGATGTCTCCATCTCACAAGAGCACATACCAAATACGATACCAGATATTATAACTGTCCCAATTAATCTTATCATACTCTTCTTTACTTTTTCTTTTTAAATACTCCATGCTTGCTTACAGTGAGTTGGAAGCCTGCATTGTGCCCCAACATCTGATTGCTACCGAAATCCATTGCATAACCTGCCTTTACCAGCCAGCCATGATTGAAGCGATAGTTGCCTTCTGTCAAGAAACTCACATTATGGTGCATCTTGGTGAAAGGCTGATCGTAGGTTCCCCATCCTTTCTGGTAGGTACCGAGCAAGCGATAGCCAAAGCGGGATGATGGCTGACCATCAATGCCGAGATGATAGGCCACAAAGCGGTTATCGTATACCAAAATTTTACCATCTTCATTATTTATAGGTGAACGATAGAGCGGATTGCCTATCACCTGTCCCCAATGTTGCCAACCTGTATATACGCTATGATTGTAATAATCGTCCATACCTGCCATGTGGTCAGGAATATTGATTGTATGGTCGTGATTGTATGGTCCGCTCTGATATTTGGTATAGAGATACTCAAAGACGATGTTTTTGATCCATCTTGTATACTTGAAGTTAAGCTCCAATCCCCAGAGCATATCCTTCAGGGCATAACGGTAATAGCGACGCTTCTTATGAGCCATCCATTCATCGCCCTCACCATAACCATCATAGTCCAGGAAAAGCATCTGACTATGGTCCTCAAAGAAATGATCAGCGTAGGCATGAGCCGTCCATCGGTCTGCATCGTAATTGATGCGCATGAGCCAAGAACCTAGCTGATTGCCGGCAACATTGCCATATTCTCCATCTCTAGCATCAGCTCCGCCAGGAATAAATGCATGCCAAAAGCCCTTTAGATTTTTCTCTGTGGGCTGTGAAACCATCTTTCCATCTTCCATGTTATAAGGGGTACCTCCAAACTCCGCAGCCATCTCCAGTCCCAGCTCCACGCTCAAGGGGCAGAAGTATCCCTCATTGCCGATGCGCAGATAGCCAGCCTTGCTGTGATAGAGCGTATGGTCGGTGTATTTGGACTGGCGCTTTGTGAAGTCATGCTGCCAGCTATCATCTGACATCATGCCATAAGCTATATGGCCCTTCAACTGGAGCCAGCCATTTAATATAGGCAAGGTCCAATACTCAGGGAGAGCCAAGCGAACTTGAGGCACGGGGCGGGCATTGATGCCCAATGTCTGACTACCACTAGAGAGGGTCTGATTCTTCAGTTCCATCGGATACTCCTTGGCACCTACGCTCAGTACGCCGTGCAACCAACGAGCCTCAACAAAGGCTTGCTGAACCACCACATGACTGGTGTAATTGACTGGCACAGCTACATCTACGCCATAACCTAATGCCCAGCGACGAGCAGAATCGGTGGAAAGCGGACGGATGAGACTGCCACGGAGATAGCCATTGTTGCGCTCCAAGGAGGAAAGACCATGCTTGTTGGCATTGAGCCAGAGCGGCGTCTTGCCCTTGGAGAAGGAACCTTGCATCTCAACGCCCCACTCCACATTCTTGTCTAGCTCCAGCTTGCCTGCCTCCACATCATCTTGCCAGGCATACTGGGCAAGCGCAGGTCGGGGCATGGCTAACCATGCTAATCCCAGTGCCATCAGCTGAAGAGATAACTGTATCTTGGTTTTGCTCATTTGTTCTTATTCTTTGTTTTTGCTCACAAAGGTACATCATTTCTTGCAAATAACCAAAAGATTTCACGCTTATCAATCATTTTTTCTTAAAAATCTTAAAACTCAGATACCCTAATGCCTTGTGAATACGTATTTATAAAAAGAAATTAGTAATTTTGCAGTCAAATTATTATAACGAAAATGAAAAAAGTATTATTAGCACTTCAATTACTCTTAATAGTAATGATGGCTCAGGCTCAGATGATGAACCCGGTGATATTTACTTCTTCACTGAAGACTTCCAAGGGAGCTGAGGCCGAAATCGTGTTTACAGGTAAGATTCAACCAGGATGGCATGTCTACTCCACTGGCCTAGGTGGAGATGGTCCTATCTCTGCCACATTCAACGTCAACAAGATGGATGGCGTGGAACTGGTGGGCAAGCTCCAGGCTAGGGGTCATGAGATTTCCAAGTTCGACCCTCTCTTCGAGATGAAGCTACGCTACTTTGAGGGCAGCGCTACCTTCGTTCAGAAGATTAAGTTCGTAAAACCCAACTATAGCATAGACGCTTATCTGGAATATGGCGCATGCAGCGACCAGAACTGTTTGCCTCCTAGCGAGGCTAGCTTTAAGCATAGTGGCAAATCACCTGCCGTAGACGGAAAGACGGATGCTGACAAGGCTGAAGAGGCCACAACCTCTGGCATAGACCCTGCTCTGGCAGCCAAGATGAAGGCAGACTCACTGGCAAAGCTTGCCAATGCAGAGCAGGCTACCGACAGCGCAGCCACAGCCGCTCCTGTCACTGTAGATGGTAACGACAGCAAGGCTTGGTGGCAACCCGTGGTAAAAGAGCTTCAGGCATTTGGTGGAGCCAACGACATAGCCAATCACTCTCTCTTCTATATCTTCATCATCGGATTTGTGGGCGGACTCCTTGCCCTCGTGATGCCATGCATCTGGCCTATCATTCCGATGACGGTAAGTTTCTTCCTGAAGCGTGCCAAGAATGATAAGAAGAAGGGTATCCGTGATGCTTGCACCTATGGTCTGAGCATCGTGGTCATCTACTTGGCTCTCGGTCTTGCCGTAACTGCTATCTTCGGTCCTAGCAAGCTCAATGAGTTAAGCACCAGTGCGGTATTCAACATCATCCTCTTCTTGCTGCTCGCCGTATTTGCCTTTTCATTCTTCGGATGGTTTGAGATTAAGTTGCCAGACAGCTGGGGCAATGCGGTAGACAACAAGGCTTCCAGCACCACGGGTCTCATCAGCATCTTCTTGATGGCATTCACCTTGGTATTGGTTAGTTTCTCTTGCACCGCTCCTATCATCGGACTGCTCTTGGTGCAGACCGTTACATCAGGCGATTGGCTGGCTCCTACCATCGGTATGTTTGGCTTTGCCTTGGCACTCGCCTTGCCATTCACCCTCTTCGCCCTCTTCCCATCTTGGCTCAAGTCTGCGCCTAAGTCGGGTTCGTGGATGGAGACCATCAAGATAGTATTGGGCTTCGTGGAGTTGGCTTTCTCATTGAAGTTCCTCAGCGTGGCTGACTTGGCTTACGGCTGGCACATTATGGACCGCGAGGTGTTCCTCTCTCTTTGGATTGTCATCTTCGGATTGCTTGGTCTCTACCTCATTGGCAAGTTGAAGTTCCAGGTAGATGCCATCGGTGGTGATATCCAGAAGCCGATGCCAGTGCCTTGCATCATGCTGGGCTTGTGCTCACTCGCCTTCTCGGTATATATGATTCCAGGATTGTGGGGTGCTCCTTGCAAGGCTGTCAGTGCCTTTGCGCCACCTATCAACACACAGGATTTCAACCTCAACACCAAGACCGTTGAGGCTGTATACAAGGATTACGAGACGGGTATGGCTGCTGCCAAGGCTCAGGGCAAACCAGTGCTGGTAGACTTCACTGGATTTGGCTGCGTGAACTGTCGCAAGATGGAGGCTTCGGTATGGACCGACCCATCAGTGGCTGACAAGTTGACAAAGGACTATGTGCTCATCTCGCTCTATGTAGATGACAAGACCCCTCTGCCAGAGCCAATGGAGGTAACATTCAATGGCGAGAAGCGCACCCTGCGCACCATCGGCGACAAGTGGAGCTATCTGCAAGCCAGCAAGTTTGGCGCCAATGCCCAGCCATTCTATGTGGCCATCGACAATGAGGGCAAGCCTCTTACAGCCGCATTCAGCTTCAAGGAAGACGTGAGTGCTTATCTCGACTTCCTGAACAAGGGATTGGAGAATTACAATAAATAAACATTATTTAGAACTAAGAAGAGCGAGAATGGCATGTTATTTGCAATTCTCGCTCTTATAGTGAATAAATAAAAAAGATATTTTCGTATGACAAAGAAAGAAGTTCCTGTTCTGCTCTTGACAGGTTATCTGGGCAGCGGTAAGACAACCCTGCTCAACAAGATTTTGGCTAACAAGAAAGGTATTAAGTTTGCTGTTATCGTAAATGATATTGGCGAGGTTAACATAGATGCAGCGCTCATCGAGAAGGGCGGCGTAGTAGGTCAGAAGGATGATTCACTCGTTTCACTCCAGAATGGTTGTATCTGCTGCACCCTGAAGATGGATCTCGTGGAACAGCTCAAGGAGATCGTTGACATGCAGCGCTTCGACTATATCGTGATCGAGGCCAGCGGTATCTGCGAGCCAGCACCTATCGCCCAGACTATCAGCTCTATCCCATCACTCGGTCCGCAGTATATCGAGAATGGCATCGTGCGCCTGGATAGCATCGTAACCGTAGTGGATGCCCTCCGCATGAAGGATGAGTTTGCCAATGGTTCTGACTTGATGAAGCAGAACTTGGACGAGGAAGACCTCGCCTCATTGGTTATCCAGCAGATAGAGTTCTGCAACATCATCTTGCTCAACAAGGCAGCCGAGGTGGAGCCTAAGGAACTGGACCACCTGAAGCAGATTATCCGTGCCATCCAGCCTAAGGCTGAAATCTATGAGTGCAACTATGGCGATATAGATCTTGACCTCATTGTCAACACCCATAAGTTTGACTTCGAGCAGGTAGCATCCTCTGCGGGCTGGATTCAGGAGATTGAGGCTGAGCGCAATGAAGAGCACGAGGAGGAGGAAGATCACGAGCACCACCATCACCACGATGATGACGATGATGACGACGAACATGAGCATCATCATCACGACCATGATGAGCATGATCACGAGCATCATCACCACCATCATCATCATGATCACGACCACGACCATGAGGGTGGCGAAGTGGAGGAATACGGCATCGGCACCTTCGTGTATTATCGCCGCAAGCCATTCGACCTCGGCTTGTTTGATGAGTTTGTAGCCAGAAAATGGCCTCGCGATGTGGTACGTGCCAAGGGTATCTGCTACTTCTCCGACGAACGAGATATGTGCTATGTATTTGAACAGGCAGGTCAACAGAAGACGGTGAAGCAGGCAGGACAGTGGCTCGCCACCATGCCTAAGGACCAGCTCGATGAATTGCGCAAGAACAATCCACAGTTGGAGAAGGAATGGGATGAGCAAGTGGGCGACCGCATGATCAAGCTCGTATTCATCGGTCAGCACATCAAGGAGCAAAAGGATGCCATCATCGCCGAACTCGACAAGTGCTTGGCACTCTAAGACAAGCATCCGCTGATATGACTTAGACAATGCCCTAAATGGAATAATTCATCAGATTGATGGCCATTTTGGGGCTAAAAATAGGAAAATCGAAGAAAAACTACAAGAATATTGCAGTTTTTTCTTCGATTTTTAGTTTAATTCGTTTTTTTTTGTTAAATTTGCACCCGTTTAACAAAGATATTGAATGAAAGATATGAAGACTGACTTCAGACCCGCATACAACAAGGATTTTGAAGCGTGCTGGAATGTGATAGATTCTGCACGCAAAATCATGGTGGCTTCAGGTCGTCACCAGTGGACATCCGACTATCCATCTACACAGGATATCAGAAACGACATTGAGAATGGCAATGCCTTTGTACTAACTGTAGATGATGAGGTAGCCGTATATGGAGCCGTCATGCTTAATGGTGAACCACAGTATGACTTCATCAACGGCAACTGGATAACCAATGGCGACTATTATGTCATCCACAGATTCGCCACCCTCCCTAAGTATCAAAGAGAAGGTTTGGCTCGCATCTTTATTAATAAGGTGAACAGCCTCTGCGAGGTAGAGAAGGTACCAAGCATCAAGGTAGACACCAATTATGACAACATGCCGATGATCAAGTTGCTCTCGTCCATGGGATTCTGCATCTGCGGACAAATCAACTATGGCAACAGGGGCATGAGATTCGCATTCGAGAAATTGACCATCGAAATGGAGCGATAAGGGAAGGCAATCCCCTCTTCTCCTAACAACAATAACAAACCGAAAAATAAAGAACTATGAATGATAAAACATCCCTCATGAGAAGCTTGGTTGACGAACTCAACCAAGCTTCTTATGCTTATTACAATGGCAAAGGCGAACAGATGACCGACTTTGAGTGGGACGCCAAGTTTGACCAACTCAAGAAACTGGAGGAGGAAACGGGCGAAATCCTACCCGACTCTCCTACCCAGAAGGTATCGGAAGACAACCTATCGGGCGGTCAGAAAGAAGAGCATGAGTTTGCCGCCCTCTCCCTTGCCAAGACCAAGCAAGTAAGCGACCTCGTGAAATGGGCAGAAGACAGACCTATCTGGATATCCTGGAAACTGGATGGACTCACCCTCGTGGTAACTTACGACAACGGCAAGCTCACCAAGATTGTGACCCGAGGCAATGGTCATATCGGTACCAACATCTCCTATCTGGCAGGAGCCATCAATGGCATCCCAATGCAAATCAAGGAGAAGGGACACCTCGTGGTGCGTGGCGAAGCAGTGATTTCGTACGCCGACTTCGAGCAATTCATCATCGAGAGCGAAGGCGATTATGCCAACCCACGCAATCTTGCATCAGGCTCCTTGGCTCTGCACGACTCCAATGAGGTGAAGCAACGCCACATCCAGTGGATACCATTTACGCTGGTATATACCGAAAGAGACATCACCTCGTGGGGCGAACGCATGCAGATGCTCCAAGACTTGGGCTTCAACCCTGTGGAACGAGAGCGCATCGACCAGCCTACAACCGAGAATATCCAGGCAGAGATAGCCAAATTCACCGAAAAGGTTACCAGCAAGAGCAATCCTTTCCCTGTTGATGGACTCGTGATCTGCTACGACGATACCGTATATGCAGCCACGGGTTCGGTTACGGGGCATCACGCCACGAGAGCGGGCTTCGCCTTCAAATGGCAAGACGAACATGCTGATACCGAGCTGGACCACATCGAATGGTCGTGCGCAGCCAATACCATCACTCCGGTGGCTGTATTCAAGCCTGTGGAACTGGAGGGAACCACTGTGCAGCGAGCTTCACTCTGCAATGTGAGCGAATGCGAGCGACTGGGCATCGGGGGCAAGGGCACCAAACTGCAGGTGATCAAGGCGAACAAGATTATCCCCAAGATAGTCAATATCACCGAGCCGATGGGCATCTTCGAGATTCCGAAGAAATGCCCCGTGTGTCATGCAGAGGCAGTGGTAAGAGAAAGCGAGAGTGGCACGAAGACCCTGCACTGCATGAACCCTCACTGCGCAGCCAAACAGCTAAAGAAGTTTACGAGATTCGTGAGCAAGGAAGGACTCAACATCGAAGGTATCTCGGAACAAACCATCTGGAAGTTTGTGAACGAAGGACTCATCTCGGAATATGCCGACTTCTATAAATTGAGAGAGCACGCATTCGCCATCTCCACATACGAGGGATTTGGCAGAAAGAGCGTGAACAACCTGATGGATAGCCTGGAGAAAAGTCGCCACACAGACGGCAGACATCTGCTCTATGCTCTCAACATCCCACTATGTGGAGGTGACGTGGCAAAGAAACTCATCGAGCGTTATCCCGTAAAGCAGCTCATCGAGACGGCAAGAACAAGTCTCTTCGAAGATGAATTTGCCAGCATCGATGGCATCGGACCCGAGAAGAGCGCCCGCTTCATCAACTGGTTTCATGATGACGACAACTTCGCCCATGTGCAGAATCTTCTGCCCTACCTCATCATTGAGGAACAGGAGCCGGTGGAGAAAGGCAACAAGTGTGAGGGCATGACCTTCGTGGTAACTGGCGATGTGCATCACTACAAGAACCGCAATGAGCTGAAGGCATACATTGAGAGCCAGGGCGGAAAGGTAACGGGAAGCGTGAGCAAGAGCACCCACTTCCTCATCAATAATGATGCAACCTCGCAGAGCTCTAAAAACAAAAAAGCCCATGAACTCAACATCCCGATTATCACGGAGGATGAGTTCATAGAAAAATTTGGTAAAGAAGAATAATTTTGTTCCTCCCGAGGGCAACAAAGTGCTGTAATCATAGCACTCAAGTGCCCTCGGGAGGAACTTTTTTTATGTATTTGAGCTAAGATTTATTTAATTTTACACTCCTAGTGAGTGCCTGTATATTGTCCCATGAAGAGGATGGCACCACTCTGACGGTCGGTGATGGCATAGACGAATGGACGATTAGCAAAGAACTCCACATTTCTAATCTGTGTAGGAGCCATCGAAGTAAGCATCACGGCGGCAGTTACGGCAGCTGCCTTGGTGCCTTGCTCGCTCACCTCTATCTTAGCCTTCTGCAACATCTTGCTTACGAAGAAATTGCCATCGGCAAAATGAGAGAAGTTTGCCTGAGATGGATTAAAGATCATAGGAGCACCAAGCTTGCTGATGATGTCGTTGAGATCCAAGCTTGTCTCAGTGGTAAACTTAGGCAACTTGAGATTCACCATACAGTTCTCCATGTTCTGCTGTATCTTAGAGAAACTCTCCGCATTCAGCGATTTCATCATCTCATCGATGCTTTTACCCTCGTTAGGCAGCAACACTGTCATGCTGAACGAACCATTACCGTATGGCAGGTCTACAGCCTTGTACATCTCATTCTCTGTATAATAGAACTTCTTCACCTGGTGCATCATATCCACCTTCTGGATATCTCGGGTATAACCCTGGAAAGTTTCCTGCTTGGTGTTGTGGGCATCAAACTTTTCTGCCCAAGTGCCATTAAAGTAGATGGCATTCATGAGATAAGATACAGCACCGGCATCTACCTGGTCGATAATCTTAGGAATCATACCATCGGTATGCTCGCTGCACCAATGGTTGATGCGCTGGGTAGTCTTAGAGGAAGAGAAATCCAAGCTCTCGATGGCAGCCTGATAGCTCTGGCTCACCTCATGGGCAAAATCCTTATTGATCTTGTTATTCTTATTAATGGCGATATAGTTGGCTATCTCCACCTTGGTCTGCTTATCCTGCTTGCCCAGCACCTGCATCATGCCCTGATACAGTTCGTTGACCTCTTGCAAGCTCACTCCCTCGCAACCGATAGCCTTGAGTATCTGTTGCTGGGTAGCACCATCTGCACCATTGGCAAGCATACCCATCAGGTAAGCAATGCTCATAGGCGAAACCACCTTGCCGTCCATGCCCTGAATCTGATGGAAGAGATTGAAGGCAAAGTCATTGTTCTTCTTCACCACATTGCGCTGTGCATCAGAATATATCAGAAATGTTGGGTCCATATCTTCGGCAGGAAGCGTGGCAATGCCATCGTCCTTGACAGAAACCTGATTCTTGTTCCCTGTCTGTGCACTCTTGCTAGTGGAGCAAGATGCAAAAGCCAAAGCAGCCGTAGCAATCATAGCTGCACTCATCATTTTTCTATTCATAACTTGATATTTTTATAATTATCTACTAATTTGTTGTTTCTATCAAGTAAAATGAGAAATTGCGGCTTTTATTGCACGGCTGCTTTATTTTTTAACGCTTTTTTATATTACTTGGTTACTCTAAACCAGTCTACATCTATCCATCCACGGTTGGCCTTGCCACCAGGTTCCTTAGCCACCATACCTATCTTGGCACCAATCCACTTACCCTCGCGCATGGTGAACTCATCGCCCACCTGCTCATACTTCTTGCCGTCCTTGCTAAAGAAGAACTGCATCTTGCCAGCCTTCACTACCATTCTCATATATACAGACTCATGGATGGCAGGCTGATAGTCTATCTTATCCACCGATGTTGGCTTCAGTGTGGCGAGAACTTTTACTTCTTCCTCACCCTTCTTATCTGCCTTATGGCAAGTAATCTGCTGAAGTTCAAACTCATTGCCTACACGTTTTACTACCAAAGCTGAATAGTCCAAGCCCATCATGATGATACCGCCCATCTGACCTTGGTCCTTGGCGGTAAGCTGAAGCTTGGCGGTAGCAGTGAAGTTATCGGCAGGAGTCTTCTGGAGCAACAGGTTAGGCACGTTCCAGATGGTCCCATTGCTCTTATATGTATAGATGCGCATCACGCCCATGGAGGTAGGCATACCAAACCACTGCTGATAGTTAGCGTGCCACTGCCACTGGAGTCCTAGCTTAGGCTTATTGAACTCATCGCTCTCCACTGGATTCATATTCACGTGGCTGGCAGCCTTTGGCATCTTATAGGTCTCGTATGGCTCACCGCAATAGCCCTTGCTAGGCACCTTGCCCATCACAGGCCAATTGTCCTTCCAGGTTACAGGCTGCAAGTGAACCACTCTGCCGTAAGCCTCTTTGTCCTGGAAATGCATGAACCAATCCTCGCCATACTGGGTATGAACCCAAGCACCCTGGTGAGGGCCATTGATTTTGCTCTTGCCCTGCGCCAAGACCTTCTTAGCCTCGTAAGGACCAAAGGGAGACTGAGAGCGCATAGCCACTTGGAAACCAGTAGGTACACCACCTGCAGGGAACATCACCCAATACCAGCCATTACGCTTATAGAACTTAGGCCCCTCGCAAGTACGATTTTCTGTACCATTGCCATCAAATACGATAACAGGGTCGCTGATAGCCTTGGTGCCCTCGGCATTCAACTCACGCACGGTGATGACAGAAGCAAAGCGATTGCGAGAGTTAGCCCATCCATTGACGAGATATACTCTGCCATCCTCATCCCAAAGAGGAGAAGTATCTATCATACCCTTGCCTGGAATCACACACACTGGGTCTTCCCACTTGCCGGCAGGGTCCTTGGTCTTCACCATAAACACACCATAGTCTGGGTCACCCCAATAGATGTAGAACTCACCATTATGGTAGCTGATACATGGAGCCCACACCCCATTGCCATGAGAAGGACGATCAAACACGGCTTTAGGTTGAAGCTTCGTTACAGCGTGACCGATTAACTCCCAGTTAACCAAGTCCTTACTATGCAAGATAGGAAGCCCTGGAATACAGTTGAAACTACTAGCTGTCATGTAGTAGTCATCGCCTACGCAGACCACATCTGGGTCGCTGTAATCGGCATTGATCACAGGGTTCTTGTACATGCCATTGCCCAAGTCTGGATTCCAGACTTGCGATACATAAGGCTGTTCAGACACGGCAATTCCCGTCTTGGTAATCGCCTTCTGGGCGGAGGCTGACAGGGCAGCCGTCAACGCCAAAGAGAAGATGATGCTTCTTTTCATTGTTTTTGTAGATTTTTTTTAAGAATTTGCTATTTATTGTTTATTATTTATCTAGTGTAGCGGAGCATCTTCTGAAGGCTGACCAGGCATCACGCGCAGATGATAGCGATTGCCGTCATACTCCACACGCATGATGTTGCTTCGCTTCGACTTCATCTCCTGCTCTGACTGCATAAGATGCTGAGCCAGGTCGATTGCCACATGACCCATGGTGCGGCGCAAGTTGAGCTCAATGCAGGTATTCACCTCCAGTTTGCCGTCTTCCTTGACATACACCATCATGTCTACTCCGAATGGTCCACTGTAGATGCCCTTGAGCGCAGGCTCCATCACATCGATGACGTGCTGGCTAATCTCCTGCAATCTGTCGGCACCCACATAGCGCGACATCCACTCCACTTTTTCCTCTTCCTGACAGAGTATATTGCCCGAATAGGCATTCTTGATGGTATCGAAGAGAGAGAGTCCACGATAGATGACCTTGCCATCCTTGACCTCAAACTCCATACCGAAATCTTTCACCTTATTATAGTAGGGCTCCACGGTTACGCCTCCCTGACGGAAGATGATGTTGCCCACCCATCTATCAAACGATGGATAGTCCTCGCCACGGCGGAACTCATCGGCAGAGACATACTTCACTCCCCTGCCGCTGCTGCTCCAAGGAGCCTTGACCACAGCCTTGCCCCATTGCTTCACCAGGGCCTTGACTTCCGATACAGTCTGCACGTAGCTCACCTGCTCCTGTAGGTGCTCGGCAGCCCATTGACGACTGCTTATCGCGCGTACCTTATTTAATATATCATCTGTAGGCAGCGCTATCTCTGGAAAACCCAGTCGCTCCAGTTCGCCCTTCAGGCTCAAGTCCCAGCCCCAAGGACGCACGCCATCTATAAAATCAGTCTTGAGCATGTGCTGAAGCTGCACTTTGGTAATAAATTCCACCTTGTCAGCCAGTTCCACTCCTAAGTGGCGCACCTTGTCACGGGCGCAGTCTATGTCATCCACCAATACAAGATCACCCTCATCAGCCCACAAAGCAGGGATGAAGGCAAGGTCGCTCCTGAGCTGTCTGCCAGCGTGGGGAGCCGTAAATTGTCTTAAATTAGCTGCAAGAGCCAAATCGTGTTCCGGATTGAAGATATGTAAATTCATAGTGCAAAGATATAAATAAAAAGTGGAAAAACGGCAAAAAAAAATGAGTTTTACTTAGACAAGTGCTAAATAATGAAAAAAAAGTCTTTTTTTGCTATCTAGACTTTGCAAATACGAAATATATTATTACCTTTGCATCAGAAAAAACAAATTAGAAACAAAATATAACTCATGGAAGAAGCATTCTTCAGGACACATACATACCTCGTAGAACATACGAACGCTCCAGTTAGGCGCACCCTTATGGATGAGATAGACTGGAACGATCGCTTGATAGGCATCAAAGGCACTAGAGGCGTGGGCAAGACTACCTTCCTTCTGCAATATGCGAAGGAACACTTTGGCCCTACCGACCGCAAGTGCCTGTTTGTGAACATGAACAACTTCTATTTCCAGAGCAGAGGCATCGCTGATTTTGCTGGCGACTTTGTGCGCCAAGGCGGCAGAACGCTGTTGATAGACCAGGTCTTCAAACAGCCCGACTGGAGCAAGGAGCTTCGTAAGTGCTACGATCTCTACCCAGAGCTCAAGATAGTGTTTACTGGTTCTAGCGTGATGCGACTCAAGGAAGAGAATCCCGAGCTCAATGGCATCGTGAAGAGCTATAACCTGCGCGGTTTCTCATTCAGAGAGTACATCAACTTGCAGACTGGCAATAACTTCCAGCCATTCGAGCTAGACGAGATCTTGCGCAATCACGAGCACATCATCAAGCAGATACTGCCTAAGGTGAGCCCTATGAAATACTTTCAGGATTACTTGCATCATGGATTCTATCCATTCTTCTTGGAGCAACGCAACTTCACAGAGAATCTACTAAAGACAATGAATATGATGACCGAGGTAGATATCCTCCTCATCAAGCAAATAGAACTGAAATATCTCAACAAGATCAAGCGACTCTTCTACCAGCTTGCCGTGGAAGGTGCCAAGGCGCCCAACGTGAGCCAACTGGCAGAAAGCATCAATACGAGCCGAGCTACAGTGATGAACTATATCAAGTATCTTGCTGACGCACGACTCATCAATATGATATACCCTGACGGACAGGAATTTCCTAAGAAACCGTCGAAGGTAATGATGCACAACTCCAACTTGATGTATGCCATCTATCCGATACAGATAGACAAGCAGGTAGTAATGGAGACATTCTTTGTCAATTCGCTTTGGAAAGACCACAAGGTGCACCAAGCAGGCAAGGACCATTACTTCACTGTGGACGGAGTAAAGAAGTTCCGCATTTGCGACGCACAGTCGACCAACAAGATGCGCAACAACCCCGACATCATCTACGCCCGCTACAATACGGAAGTGGGCAAGGACAACAAGATACCGCTCTGGTTGCTGGGGTTCCTCTATTAAGTTAGGAGTTGGAAGATAGGAGTTGGAAGACTGCTAATAAAAAAGAGATTATCAAATTAAGGAATTAATATACAAAACATTTTTAATATTTTATCTAAAAGTAAAATGGCTAAAGAGAAAAAATTTATCACTTGTG
>URLG01000046.1 GCA_900548535.1 Candidatus Segatella intestinihominis
GTACAGAGGTAGTATTCTCTGTAAAGGACAGCGACGTGAAGTTCACCATCTTCACCACCCGTGCCGATACCATGTTTGGCGTAACCTTCATGGTTTTGGCTCCAGAGAGCGAGTACGTACAGCAGGTAACTACCGCCGACCAGAAGGAAGAGGTAGAGAAATACCTCGACTACGTGAAGAAGCGCACCGAGTTGGACCGTATGGCCAACCACAACGTAACTGGTGTATTCTCAGGTAGCTACGCCATCAACCCATTCACAGGCGATGCCATCCCAGTATGGATTTCAGAATATGTATTGGCTGGATATGGTACAGGTGCCATCATGGCTGTGCCAGCTCACGACAGCCGTGACTACGCTTTCGCTAAGCACTTCAACTTGCCTATCATCCCTCTTATCGAGGGTGCCGACGTATCAGAGGAGAGCTTTGATGCCAAGGAAGGTATCGTAACCAACTCACCTGTAGAGGGCAAGGCAAGCGCAGATGGATTCTCTCTCAACGGCTTGACCGTAAAGGAGGCTATCGCCGCTACCAAGAAGTATGTTACCGAGAAGGGTATCGGTCGTGTGAAGGTAAATTATCGCCTTCGTGACGCCATCTTCTCTCGCCAGCGTTACTGGGGCGAGCCATTCCCTGTATATTACAAGGACGGTATGCCACAGATGGTTCCAGAGGAGTGCCTTCCACTCGAATTGCCTGAGATTGAGACCTATAAGCCAACTGAGACTGGCGAGCCACCATTGGGCAGAGCCAAGAAGTGGGCGTGGGATGCAGAGAAGAAGCAGGTAGTAGACAAGGACCTCGTGGACAACAAGACCGTATTCCCATTGGAGCTCAATACCATGCCAGGTTTCGCAGGTTCATCTGCTTACTATCTGCGCTATATGGATCCACACAACGACTCTTGCCTCGTAAGTAAGGAGGCTGATGAGTACTGGCAGAACGTGGACCTCTACGTAGGTGGTTGCGAGCATGCTACCGGTCACTTGATTTACTCTCGTTTCTGGAACAAGTTCCTCTTCGACCTCGGCGTAAGCTGCAAGGAAGAGCCATTCCAAAAGTTGGTAAACCAGGGTATGATCCAGGGTCGCTCTAACTTCGTATATCGTATCAACAGCGATGACCACGACAAGGCTCCAGTCTTCGTAAGCTTGGGCTTGAAGAAGGATTACGACGTAACTCCTATCCACGTAGACGTCAATATCGTAAGCAACGACCAGCTCGACATCGAGGCATTCAAGGCATGGCGCCCTGAGTATCAGAATGCTGAGTTCATCTTGGAGGATGGCAAGTACATCTGCGGTTGGGCTATCGAGAAGATGAGTAAGAGTATGTTCAATGTGGTTAATCCAGATATGATCGTAGAGAAATATGGTGCTGATACCTTGCGTCTCTATGAGATGTTCTTGGGCCCTGTAGAGGCAAGTAAGCCTTGGGATACCAATGGTATCGACGGTTGCCACCGCTTCCTGAAGAAGTTCTGGGGTTTGTTCTATGAGAACCGCACCGACAACTTCTTGCCATCCGACGAGGCTGCTAAGCCTGAGAGTCTGAAGAGCGTACACAAGCTCATCAAGAAGGTATCTGAGGACATCGAGAAGTTCTCTTACAATACTTCTATCTCAGCCTTCATGATTGCAGTGAACGAACTCGGTCAGCAGAAGTGCCACAACAAGGAACTCTTGAAGAATCTCGTGATCCTCATCGCTCCATTCGCTCCACACATCGCCGAGGAGCTTTGGGAAGCACTGGGCGAGCAGGGCAGCGTTTGCGACGCAGAGTGGCCTAAGTACAATGAGGAATACCTCAAGGAGAACGACATGCAGCTCACCATCTCATTCAATGGTAAGGCTCGTTTCCAGATGTCATTCCCAGTGGATACTCCTAACGATGAAATCCAGAAGCAGGTATTGGCTGACGAGAAGAGCCAGAAGTACTTGGAGGGCTTCAACGTATTGAAGGTCATCATCGTACCAAAGAAGATAGTCAACGTAGTGTTGAAGAAGTAACAATAGATAAATAGTATATGCAAATAGCTATTAATCAAAATATTAAGAATGAGGTCAAGGATTATTTCTACATAACCCTTGGCCTCATGCTGTATACATTCGGCTTTACAGTTTTCCTCTTGCCCTATCAGATAGTAACGGGCGGTGTAACCGGTCTTGCTGCCGTCATCTACTACGGCACAGGCATCCCTATCTACCTGTCATATTTCGTCATCAACGTCATCTTGCTGGCATTGGCACTAAAGGTATTGGGACTCAAGTTCATGCTCAAGACGGTGTATGCCATCTTCATGCTCTCCTTCCTGCTCGCCCTGGCACAAGGCTGGGTAACGGGACCGCACGGGGAGATGACCAAGATACTGGGCGAGGGCCAGGACTTCATGTCGCTCGTCATAGGATGCTGCTGCACAGGACTTTCGCTAGCCATCGTATTCCTGAACAATGGCAGTACGGGCGGCACCGACATCATCGCCGCAGTGGTAAACAAGTATCACAACATCTCGCTGGGCAGGGTGCTCATCTTTGTGGATTTCCTCATCGTGGGCAGTTCCTTCTTCGTATTCCGCGACAAGCCGGGCTATGAAACCATCGATGCAGTAAGAAAGGTAGTATTCGGTCTCTGCACCATTCTCATCGAGAACCTGATGCTGGACTATGTGATGAATGCCCGCCGAGAGAGTGTGCAGTTCCTGATATTCAGCCAGAAATATCAGGAGATAGCCAATGCCATCGGCACGCAAATGGATCATGGCGTAACCATCCTGGACGGTCATGGCTGGTATACCGGCAATGAGATGAAGGTGCTCTGTATCTTGGCCAAGAAAAACGAGAGCGTCACCATCTTCCGCATCGTAAAAATCATCGACCCGAATGCCTTCGTGAGCCAGAGTTCCGTCATCGGTGTATACGGCGAGGGATTTGACGAGATGAAAGTGAAAATCAAGGAAAAAGACATTCAACAATTACAATAATGAAGATAGTATTTGCAACCAATAATCAGCATAAGCTGCAAGAGATACGCGACATTCTGGGCAGCGAGTTCGAGGTAGTATCACTCAAGGAGATAGGCTGCGACGTAGATATTCCAGAGACGGGTAACACCCTGGAAGAGAACGCCCTGCAAAAGGCGCAGTATGTATACGACCATTACCACCTGAGCTGTTTTGCCGACGACACTGGCTTGGAGGTAGAGGCACTGGATGGCGCACCTGGAGTACACAGTGCCCGCTATGCCGAGGGAACCGACCACGACAGTGAGGCAAACATGGCAAAACTGCTGCGAGAGCTGGATGGCAAGGAGAACAGAAAGGCTCGTTTCCGCACGGTTATCTGCCTGATAGAGAAGCAAGATGTATGCCCATGCGGCTGCACCAGCATCAAGAAGATACACCAGTTTGAGGGCATCGTGAATGGCAGCATCGCCAACGAGAAGCACGGCACCGAGGGCTTCGGTTACGACCCAATCTTCGTGCCAGAAGGCTATGACAAGAGCTTTGCCGAGCTGGGTGAGGAAATCAAGAACGGCATCAGCCACAGAGCCAGAGCCGTGAAGAAACTCGTGGAATATCTGAAGAAGTAAAATGATCAATTCTCTTTCGATACTAATCCCTACATATAATCATGTATGCCTTGAGCTTGTAAAGTCCTTACAAGCTCAAGCCGCTGCATTGCCCGATTTCGAGTACGAAATTCTGGTGGCAGACGATGGCAGCACCGACCGCCTCACCATCTATGAAAACCGCGAGATACGCTCGCTACCCTACTGCCGCTATATCGAAAGAGAAAAGAACGTGGGCAGGGCTGCCATCCGCAACTTTCTGGCAGAAGAAGCCCTGCATCCCTGGTTGCTGTTCATAGACAGCAATATGCAAGTAATTCATCCTCAATATCTTACCACATACCTGCAATCAGAAGAAAGCGACGTTATCTATGGTGGATACCAGATTAAGCGAAACGATGAGAAATACCAACACAATCTGCGCTACATCTTTGAGTGCATCGGTACCCAGAATGCTGACTACAAGCAGCGCCAAGCCAATCCATACGGAGATTTCCATACCTCCAACTTTATGGTAAAGCAAGACATCATGCTGCAATATCCACTGGATGAGCGATTTACTACTTATGGCTACGAAGACGTTTTATGGGGGAAAACGCTCCAAGAAAACCAAATTAAGATATTGCATATAGACAATACATTGGGATATGAGAATTTCATCGGCAACATGAGTTTCCTCTATAAGACAGAAGAGAGCCTGCGCACCCTCAACCAGTTTAAGGAAGAACTGCAGGGCTACTCCAAAGTACTGGATTATGCCCAGAAAATGAAACGCTGGCATCTCTATCCATTCTGCCAAAAACTATATCCCCTGCTCAGTTTGCCAATAAAAGCTAGGCTCACAGGCAATAAACCCAGCATTTTCTGGTTTAATATATATAAGTTATTATACTATATACATTTAGACAGAAACATATAAAAAACGTAGCATAACCCAATATGAATAAGAAGATATCAGTCATCATCATAGCGCTGCTGCTTCAGGTAATACAACTGCAAGCAGCCATAGGCGACTGGAAAGCCTACATGGCGTACCACGACGTACAGGAGATAGAACAAGCCGGAAACCTGGTATTTGTCCAGGCTTCCAACAACCTCTATGTCTACAATCAGAACGACCAGAGCATCCAGACCTTCAGCAAGATGGACTATCTGAGCGATTGCGACATCGAGCACATCGCTTACTGCCAAGCCGCCCATCGCCTGCTCATCCTCTATAGCAACTCCAACATCGACCTCATGAACACCAGCAATTATGAGGTTACCAATCTGGCAGATTACTATAATGCCTCTACCACTGGCGACAAGACCATCTATGACATCTACATAAACGGCAAATATGCCTACATGAGCAATGGTTTCGGCATCGTAAAGGTAAATGTGGCAGATGGAGAAATCAGCGATACATACAACTTAGGCTTCAAGGTAAACTGGTGCGAAATCAAGGATAATTATATCTATGCCTATAGCCAAACAGATGGTAAATATCGCGCTCCCCTTACCACTAACTTGCTCGATAAGAATAACTGGAGCAAGGTGGGAGGCTATGCTGCAAAACAGCAAGCAGACAAGAGCGAACTCAAGCAGATGGTAAGCAAGCTGAATCCTGGAGGACCTAAGTATAACTATTTTGGCTTCATGAAGTTTGCCAACAACCAGCTGTACACTTGTGGCGGTGGATTTGCAGTGGGCATCTCTAGAAAAGGCTGTATCCAGATACTAAAGAATGAAGAATGGAACATCTATCCAGACGAAAATATAACCTCTAAGACAAATGTAACTTATGAAAATTTGGAATGTCTGGACTATGACCCAGCAGATACAAGTCATATCTTTGTAGGAGGCAGAAATGGTCTCTACGAATACAAAAATGGAAACTTCGAAAACTATTATAACTACGAGAACTCTCCAATAGAAAGATATAATAACAGAAGCAAAGAATACGAGCTCATAACGGGAGTGAAATTTGACAAAGAGGGCAATCTTTGGATGCTGAATAGTCAAGCTCCGACTCAATCACTTATAGAATTTACTAAAGATAAGCAATGGATAAGCCATCAGCTACCCGACTTGATGAAACTTGACGCTGCAGGTTTTACCAATAAGAGTCTTGGCTTATTGGGAAATATGCTGATTGATAGCAGAGGCCTCTTATGGTTTGTCAATAACCACTGGATTGTACCTTCTCTCTATTGTTATCAGTTTTCTGAAGACAATTCTGAAGAAAGACTTAACGCTTTCACCAGTTTTGTAAATGAAGATGGAACAGAAGTATCAGTAGGTGCTGTGAGATGCACAGCAGAAGACAAGGATGGCAATATCTGGATAGGCACTAGTGCTGGTCCTTTATTATTAGATCCTAACCAGATAACAGCATCTGCACCAATATTTACCCAAGTGAAAGTGCCTAGAAATGATGGAACTAACTATGCAGACTATCTGCTGAGTGGAATAGACGTTTCTTGTATAGCTGTAGATGGAGCCAACCGCAAATGGTTTGGTACCAAAAAAAATGGCATATATCTTATCAGCGAGGATAATCTATCAGAAATACATCATTTCACCACACTTAATAGTCCTCTGCTTTCCAACGGAATAGAATCTATCGCCATTAATGAAAAATCGGGCGAAGTATTTATTGGAACAGACAAGGGTCTATGCTCATATATGTCTGACTCCAGTACTCCAAACGAAAGCATGACTTCTGATAATGTGTGGGCTTATCCTAATCCTGTAAAACCTGACTACATAGGACTTATCACCATCGTAGGACTGAGCCAAAACGCCGATGTCAAGATACTTACTTCGAATGGTAGGATAGTAAATGAAGGCAAGAGTAATGGCGGTACATACACCTGGAATGGTTGTGATGCTAATGGGAAAAAAGTAGCCAGTGGCATATATATGGTTGCTACTGCCACTAATGATGGTGAAAAAGGCACTGTCTGCAAAATAGCTATTATAAAGTAATAATGAGACAAGTAACGTATGTAAGTTATATAAAAATATGGGCAATGATAATCGTGGTATTTTATCATTGCCTTTGCGGCTATAGCAATATATGGGGTGAAGAATATTCGTGGCAAACAGTACCCACATGGTTTCATCTATCCCATATATTGGTATATTTCCACATGCCCATTTTTACCCTAATGAGTGCATATTTATACGGATATTTAAGTTGCTCAGGCAGATACCAAAGTTCGTGTTCCTTTATCTGTAAAAAGACAAAACGCCTCCTTATACCATATATCGTGTGGAGCTTACTTATCTGCATCATTCAGAAATGGGACTTAACATATTTACTATGTGGTATATCCCATCTATGGTACTTATTCTTTTTATTTGAAGCCTTTATCATATTCCACTTCATCAATAAAATTCCTCATTGGAGTAAATACGTTTTATTTATATCCTTATATTCAGCGTGTTGTATTATCAACTATTATGATCCGACTCCCTTTATGGGAATAGGTTATTTTGTTAGATATATGCCCTATTTCATCATAGGCTATTATATATACTTCATCTTAGAAAGAGACA
The DNA here is from genome assembly GCA_900548535.1 of Candidatus Segatella intestinihominis. GTDB lineage: Bacteria > Bacteroidota > Bacteroidia > Bacteroidales > Bacteroidaceae > Prevotella > Prevotella intestinihominis. Next base: position 7,111 of record URLG01000046.1, read on the forward strand.
TCATAAAGAAAAAGGTTGCTTCTTATACAGCAATCGCATGCTCACTTCTATTTGCACTAGAGTATGTATTAGACAACAACAAATTCATACTCGCAGGATTGAGCCTCCTACTCATTATCTGCATCACCATCCTAAGCAAACAAAATGAAACACAACTGGTAGGCAGAAAAAGAATATTAAAACTGGATAAATATGCGATGGGTATGTATATCATACACCATATCATCATACAGGAGACCAATAGTTCCACCCTAGGACAGCAATATATGGAGCATTACATCCTTTATCCCATCGTGCTATTCATTATGAGCCTTGGCATATCTTGGCTCATCACATACATCTTGCAAAAGTCAAAACTTGGAAATATTATAATCGGCTCTTAATAATTCACATAACAATGTATAATAACAAAAGATTCATAACATTTATCATCATAAGCGCACCAATCATCTTATTGGGAATTTTACAGATATTACCAACATTTGATGATTGGACAACTTTGTCGGCTCCCAACAGAGATCCAAATTTCCTACAATATTTTCTTCCTTATGGAATGACTTGGCGACCAGGAGATGCCCTCATTGGCTATGTCAATGGATTAAGCCCCAAGCTTTTTCCTACCTTGAATCATATCCTTGTATTCACCTCACATATAGGAAGTATGATTATGGTATATCTTATCACACAAAAACTGGGATTTAAGCCAATAGCCAGAAACATCGCCACCATATTTTTCTATATATCCCCCTGTGTACTAGGAAATATCCTTAGTTGCGATGCTACCAACCAAAGTTTTGCACATTTCTTTGGAATCCTATCTGTATATCTATATTTAAGTATCAACAACAAATATAAATATATAGCATGGACCATTTGCGTCTATCTATCAGCAGCCTTCAAGGACAATGGCATAGCCTGGGCCATTATTCCCCCTATCGTAAGCTTTGCCTTCCTAAAAATAGAGAAAGAAACATTAAGGAAAGACTTGATGATAGGATTAGCCATTGCCATCATATATGGCGTGATAAGACTCACCATTCCCCATAACCTATTTATCAATGCCAGCTATGCTGATGATGTAGTCAGCCTACACAGCCGTATCAAAGGATTTGTTACTTGGATAGGATATACATGGTTTTCTGCTGATTATATATGCATTGTACATCAACCTAGCAGAAATCTTCTTGTGGCGACATTAACTCTATTCCTGTCTCTTCCACTTATGATAACATTGTGGAAAAACAAAAATATATGGCAAGGTAAGACCATCTTTTGCTTATTGGCAGCTTTCACTCTAGTAGTATCTCCTAATCTACTCATCAGCATGACCATCATGAACGCTTATGGCTCACTGGGCATAGCTGCTATTATTATGGGATACTTAATAGAGAAAAGTCAGTTATCAAAGAAAAAGCTATCCATCTTATTATATTTATATATGTTATCTGTAGCCATTATAGATATTCACCATTGGTATAACGCTTGGCAAACTTCTCTTCCTGAAAAGAGCATATCACAAGCCATCGTTCAAAAGACAGGAAAACCTGTGGATAAAGCATATTGCATATTGATAAAAGATGATTATCCCAAGTACTCATCCTTCTGCGTACCAAAAGATGAAACTATAGGTTGGGGAAGGTCTATTTGGCATGCCACAGGATATAAATGGCCCCAATACGTAAACGATACTACCATCGACAGAACTCATAAGGCTAAAGAAATAGCTTATAGCATAGCCAACCATAAAATAAAACATGGCTATAAAGCTGTTTGGATAGTAAACAAAGAAGAAGTAACAGTCATTAAATAATCATAAATTAAAAACATCATTATGAAAAGAATAATTAGTCTCTATACATTCTGCATGCTGACTATAACAATGCATGCCCAATTTATGGTGAATGGACACCAAGCAGCATATGACGCATCAACTAATACTTATCTCATCAGTATTGGGGAGAAGAGTTTTCAAACTGACTTTCAATCAGATATTACTCTAGAAAAAGATTCTCTCTGGACAGAAATATCTATAGATAATATTCCTGTGAATGACAGTTACACCTTTAAGAATATAGAAGGTGGCAAGAAATATTCACTGAATGGTAAAAGAAATGGAGTTACCTTTAGTTCATATATTACCTTTACATCTCTCCCTATCATCAACTTAGCGGGAGATTTTGGATATGATTATGCCAATGGTAGCATAGAAATCATGCTGCCCACATCAGCAAATAGTGAACATTCTCTCATCAAAGCAAAATGGAGAGGAGGATCCACAAACTATTATGACAGACATAAAAGAAACTATAAAATTAAGACACTGAACGAAAAAGGAAAAAGCAAGGATATATCATTCCTTGGACTAAGAGAAGACAACAACTGGATTTTAGATGCAGGACAAATAGACTTGTTCAGGCTGAGAAACAGAATAGCTACCGAGATATGGCAAGATATGAGCACCAAGCCTTATTATGCAGACAAGGAACCAAAGGCACAAAGTGCGGTTAATGGAAAAGTAGTAGAGGTGATTCTCAACCATCAATATGCAGGAATCTATTCGCTGACAGAAGCTATGGACAGAAAGCAAATGAAACTAAAAAAATATGATAGCAAAAATCAAGAGTTTCATGGTATGCTTTGGAAAGCCAGCGAATGGGGAAATGCTTTGTTCTGGGGAACAGAAGGTGAATATGACAACAACTCAGAAACATGGAATGCCTTCGAGGTAAAATATCCAGATATAGAAGATGTATGTCCCACCGACTACAGCCTACTATATCAGGCTATAGATTTTGTGGCAACTAGTGATGACGATACTTTCAAATCACAAGTTGCCCAATACTTCGACATTCCTGTTCTTATAGACTATTACATCTTCCTGCAATTTACCAATGCTGTAGATAATACTGGCAAGAATATGTACTGGGCTATCTATGACCAAGCTCAAGACAAGAAAATGACACTGGCTGTATGGGATTTGGACGCAACAGTAGGCAGTAATTGGTCTACCAATCCACTTCATCCAGATTATGTTAAGCCAGATAATAACTTAGCCATCATGAACTTTTATATCTATAACAGACTCTTATCACTTAATGTTGATGGATTTAAGGAAAAAGTAGCTCTCAGATATAAAGAGTTGAGACAAGACAAATTGAGTTTGAGCGCTTTACTAGATAGATATAATAGCTACTATCGGAAGTTAGCTCAAAGTGGCGCAGCTAAAAGAGAAGAAAATAGATGGAGCAAAGATACCGACCTGAATGGTAATGAACTAAACTTTGAGCAGGAAATATCATATATCAATCAATGGATAGAAACAAGATTAGCCTATCTAGACCAATCTTTACTTTCTGCATCTACAGGTATCAATAATACAATTTTAGACTATCAAGCAAAACAATGCATATACAATATACAAGGACAAAGACTAGATAAAATTCCATCACAAGGAGTTTACATCATAAACGGTAAAAAGTACATCAAATGAGCAATAATAGAATCATCAATATCGCAACCATAGCATACTTGGCTTTTCTGCTTATCATTCTAGCCATATTTGGCTATACTCGAACGAATGATACAGATGGATATTTGGAATATGGCCAAGTATGCCTGCATCAAGGAGAAGCATATCCATGTAGTACTCTTATTAAGGGCACTCCTTTTATATGGAACATTGGCTCCATCAACTTAATAGTATTTTCACTTTGGTTGTTTGGTAGTTTCTATCCGATACTTGTTTTGATGTGTATATGTAAAGCTCTGACAGCATGGCTGATAGCCAGAATTGCCCAATATATAAGCAATGACAATATAGCCATTGCTACACTCTTCATATATATTTTATATCCCAACAACTGGGGGCAATCCACTACATTGCTTAGTGAAATCCCCATGATATTTTTGGCTTTACTTTCACTATATATCCTATTGAGCAAAAACAAAGTATACACACTCATCCTTTCGGGCGTCATCATGGCTTGGGCCAACTGGTTTCGCCCTATAGCAGTACTCTTCATCATTTCCCTATTCATCTATATCTTCTTATTTCAAAGAAAAGAGATATGGAAGAAAAGCATTCCTTTCTTAATAGGATGTGGAAGTATGCTAATATTGTTTGGCACAGAATGCTATCACCGAACAGGCTACTTTGTATATCAATGTGACTCATTCTGGTATAATATGGCAGATGATGCCTATAGTGGCGCCACCCCTGATCCACATTTTGGTGAACCTCTCTTCAAAAAAGGCACACCTAGATATATAGAAAATATGCAAGACAAAACTTGTTTTGAATGTCGTGAGATTTGGAAGCAAAGATGCATACCATGGCTATTGAACCATAAAATGGAATATCTTTCAAAGATTCCATATAGACTATATTATATGTATCAGAACGACATAGATAATATGGCAGCATTCTTACCCAATAAGCAAAAAGCTGAAGATAACTATATAGTATTACCCTACAGAAATATCATACAAGAAATAGGCAATCTGAGCAATGCTCAATACCTGGCATTATTATGTACTGTTTATTATTATCTTATCTTACTGACAGCTTTGCTTGGCGGAGTTTACGTCATCTATAAAAAGTTATGGCAACAGGGATTCCTGCCTTTATTTATACCCATATTTGGTACGCTCAGCCTAGTTTTGCTAGTACAGGGCGAAACAAGATTTAAGGCTCCCTATATGCCATTTGTCATGATGCTCTCAGCATACTGTATTATGTGGATAAATAGCAAACTCAACAATTATAAGAAAAAACTATAGAAAATAGTATCTTTTTCAAAGAATTATAACTATCTTTGCATCTATGAAATTGAGCATCATCATACCAGTATATCAAACGCAAGACACTATTGATAGATGTATAGAGAGTATCTTGCAACAATCATTCACCGACTATGAGATAATCCTCGTAGACGATGGATCAGATGACGAATGCTCTCTGCTTTGCGACAAATATTCGCAAAAAGATAGGAGAATAACTACTATCCATAAGAAAAATGGCGGATTAAGCGATGCTAGAAATACAGGTATCAAGCATTCCAAAGGAGAGTATATCACCTTTATAGACAGCGATGATGCTATCCAAAACGACACATTGCAAGCATTGATGGACGAAATCAACAAATATCCTGAAACAGATGTTTTGGAATATCCCATTATGGAAAGAATAGGGCATCCACACAAAGAACAACTGCTGGCATTCACTCCTCGCAATTACAACAACTGCTGGGAGTATTGGCTCAATGAACAAGCTTATCTTCATACTTATGCTTGCAACAAAATATTCAGAAGATGCTTATTCAAGAACGTCTCCTTTCCAAAAGGCAAAACCTTTGAGGATGTACAAACCATCCCCTTTCTAATAGGTCTAATCCCTAAGGAAGGAACTTTCCAACAGAAAGTAAAGATAAGAGTTACCAACAAAGGCTGCTATCTATATTACTGGAACAATAAGGGAATAACAGCTAGCGCCAAATACGAAGATTTGCTCAGTCTATACATAGGACAGAGCATGGCACTTATCCACACATTCAAGACAATAGGTAATCGAGAGGATATTATGCAGAAATATCAACTTTCTATCAACATTTATCTGACGCAGATATTAAATGTTTTGATGGACCTCTTCGAGATATCAGGAAAATATGAGAATTGTGCTCCACTTATCAAATATACCAAGTTGATAAATAACAAAGGACTAATCAATTCTCTAAAACTCAAGTTATTATTAATTATAGGATATAAAAGATTATGCAAACTCAACAGACTTATACACAAGATATACAGGCACCACTAGTAAGTTTTATCATCACCACTTACAACCTGCCTATCCAATATGTCAAAGAATGCATTGACAGCATTCTCCAGCTCTCACTCAATGCCAAGGAGAGAGAAATCATCTTGGTGGATGATGGCAGCGACATCTGTCCACTCAACGAAATGGCAGAGTACTTGCAGCATATCATCTATCTGCGCCAACCTAACCAAGGAGTTAGCGTGGCTCGAAACTATGGTATGCAAATAGCCAAAGGGAACTTTATACAGTTTGTGGATGGTGATGACTATCTGATTCAAACTGCCTATGAACATTGTCTGGATATCGTTAGATACCACCAACCAGACATAGTTACCTTCAACTTTGCCAATAGCAAGGCTAAAGAGGAAATTCCTTACGAACTCCCTACTCCTATCTCAGGAACGGAATATCTGAACAAGCACAATCTGCACGGATCTGCTTGTTCCTATATATTTAGACACAACATCATCGGTAGCCTCCAGTTTACTCCAGGCATCGTATATGGAGAAGATGAGGAATTTACCCCTCAGCTGTTCCTGCGTGCCGAAAGAATTTTCAAGATGGATACTGCTGCTTATTTCTACAGGGAAAACCCAGACTCTGTGAGCCATCAGATAGATAAGGAAATGGTAAATCTGCGCATGAACAATAACCTACAGGTTATCCTCAAACTGCAAAGCAAGCTAGATGCCATCCCTGTCGGTGAGCGCCAAGCTCTCAATCGCAGAATAGCCCAACTCACTATGGACTATCTCTACAACAACATCAGGATGAAACATAGTTTGATAGCCCTCAATAAGGCAATAGCTGAACTAAGACAACATGGACTTTATCCACTTCCCGACAAGGATTATACCAAGAAGTATACTATGTTCAGAAAGATGATAGGTACTTATGTTGGAAGAATAGCCCTCTTGTTTTTCATTAAGAAATAAGACTTCGCTGATATGAAAATACTATTAATGGGAGAATACAGTAATGTACATGCTACCCTGGCCGATGGACTCCGGAAGCTGGGGCATCAAGTTACTGTAGTATCCAATGGTGACTTTTGGAAGAATTATCCACGAGATATCAACATGGCTCGACGTCCAGGAAAGCTGGGTGGAATCTTACTTTTACTGAAGTTATACACAATTGTGCATAAACTGCGTGGATATGACATCGTGCAACTTATCAACCCTATGTTCTTGGAGTTGAAAGCTGAGCGTATCTTCCCTATTTATCGCTATCTACGCCGTCATAATAAGAAGGTGATATTGGGCGGATATGGCATGGATTACTATTGGGTAAAAGTATGTTGCGATGATAAACCATTGAAATACAGCGATTTTAATATGGGAGAGGAATTGCGCTTCACTGCTGATGCTGAAAAAGAAAAGAAAGACTGGCTGGGTACTGCCAAGGAACGTCTGAACCGCATGATAGCTGAAGACTGCGACGGAATCGTGACAGGACTGTATGAATACTGGGCATGTTATCAACCTAGTTTTCCACAAAAAACCACGTTTATCCCCTTTCCTATCAAAACTTATGCACACCCTGAGGATATTCCCGACAGCATACCAGAAAAGGTAAAACTATTCATCGGTATCAACAAAAGCAGAAGCGAATACAAAGGCACCGACATCATGCTGAAAGCTGCCCAAGCCATCCAGAAGAAATATCCAGAAAAGGTAGAACTAAGGATAGCAGAAAACATCCCCTTTAAAGAATATGTGGAAATGATGAATGGCAGCGATGCCATCCTAGACCAGCTCTACAGCTACACCCCATCCATGAATCCACTGGAAGCAATGGCCAGGGGAATCATCTGTGTGGGAGGTGGAGAACCGGAGAATTATAAGATTATACACGAAGATAAGCTGAAACCTATCATCAATGTTCAGCCCTGCTATGAAAGCGTGTACAAAGAACTTGAACGACTCGTACTGCATCCTGAGCTGATACCACAGCTCAGGAAAGACAGTATCGGATACGTGAATAAGCACCATGAGTATATCAAGGTGGCAAGAAGTTATGAACAGTTTTATCAAAAGATTTTAGGAACCCATGAGTAAATCATGAGTTCCTTTTTCTCTATTCTACTATAGCTGTCCAGCCGCCACCTGGAGCCAGATGTATCTGCAACTTATCACTGTTGGTAACTTGTTGATAAGTATGTTTATAATCAGTAGCCTCACGATCGGCATTAATTCCATCGGCAAAGATATTTGCCCTGCCATTCAGTTTTTCCAATTTATTGGTCTTCTCATTCATTTTCATTAATAGGGAAAGGTCGACGGTAAGGTCACGAGCCTGCCAATTGTTTATCGCAGCAATATACCATCTGGCACCCTTTCTCTTGGCTACTACCACATATTCGCCCAGTTTGCCATCCAAAGGAACCACCTGATCGTAAACAGTTGGTATCTGCGCTATGAAATCAGTACACTCCTGATTTTGCATATACTTCGTTGGACTGTCGGCAAGCATCTGCAAAGGAGCATCAAAGATGGTATACATTGCCATCTGGTGAACTCTTGTGCCCTGGCTCATCGGATGGTCGTTATTGCCGAAGAACTGCGAGCGAACGGCATTCACCATGGCTCCAGGTGTATAGTCGAAACTACCTGGCAAGGCACGGAGGAAAGGAATCGTCACATCATAACGTGGCTGATCGTGCAAAGGACCATCACCTACACGAGGCTCCCACTTGGAATTCTCCAAGCCCTTCACACCCTCAAAATTCACGATGTTAGGATAAGCAAACTGTACGCCAAACGGGCGCATGCCATGGAGATCGAGCAAAAGATGATGCTTTGCTGCACATTCAGCTACCTCGTATACAGAATTGATGGCCTTCTGGTCATCCCGGTCAAAGAAATCCACCTTGAATCCCTTGACACCCATATCTCCATAATGCTTCATGATTTCCTCCATCTTCTCATGACCACGCTGAATCAAATTGCGCCATGAAGACCAGAGAATCACTCCTACCCCATTCTGCTTGGCATAATCGATGATGCCCGCCATATCCATCTTGTCTGAGAAGATGAGCAAATCCTCAGGGTCGCTCCATCCCTCATCGATGATGATATACTCCAAGCCATTCTTCTTGGCGAAATCCACAAAGTACTTATAAGTTTCGGTATTTATCCCTGCACGGAAGTCAACACCAGTGATATTGGTATTATTCCACCAATCCCAAGCCACTTTTCCCGGCTTGATCCACGAGGTATCCTTGATTCTACACTGAGGTCCCAACAGTTTGGCTATATCGTTACCCACCAACTGCTTGTCTTCATCTGTTACCAATACAATGCGCCAAGGCAACCGGGTTACCTTTTCTGCTATATAATTGGCACGCTCTGTGGGTACCAGATTCAAACGGTTATATCCACCTATCTCCTCCTTTAACGGATAAGGAGGAAAGGCTGCATGCAGCGAATAAGCGGAAGAAGCATGAGATGCTGAAGCTGTAGAAGCAGCTGTAGTAGAAGTACCCTTCAAAAGATACATACCCGGATAGTTTTCCACATCAGACTCCATTACTACAGCCTTCTTCCCTTCAGGTAAGCAAACAGCAAGAGGGGTAATGGCAAGAGAATCCTGATACATCTTAGACAGTGGAGCCTCGTCATAATAAGATTCGAAGGAATAACACCAGCGCTCCCCTTCCCGATTATCATTTACGTAGGGTACAAAACTCTGATAATCGCCGGCAAAGCGATACTCGGAAGTTTCATTAACAACCTTGTTGATCATTTTCTTAGGAATGATGCGATAAGCAGCAGCATTCAGATAAACCCGGAATTCCACATCATATCCGTTGCAGGAAAGAAGCAATTGCTGATAGCCACCATTATCATCGTTCTTATAATTATGAACGGTAACCTTGCGCACTTTAGGATTCACGCCAAAGGTCTGTCTATCAGTTTGTAAGGAGATAACGGAAGGTTTCAAAACCAGAGTTTTCCCCTTGGTGATATCCCAAGTTATCGACTTATCCACATTGATGTTGACAACCATATCACCTAATAATGATTGAACGGTATATACTTTCGCCGACAAAGGCAGGCAGCATAAAGCCAGAATGGGAGTGATTAATTTTGCATTCATGACTAAGTTATTTATTTGTTTATCTAATGGTTATGTTCCTCTAACTTTTTCTTAACTTCCCCATATGCGAAAGTTCAGTACCTAATATAAATTATGAGGAAAAAGTTCCGTTCTACGGAATGTGGCTAGCGTTCATTATTCGCAGAACGGAACTTCTTGATCAATTTATGAGAGAGAAAGCATTTTCTCGATTGGCTTTACGGCATCCTTGGCGATTTCTTCTGCCACTTCAACCGTAGGCCAGCCAAACTTCAGACAATTATAGATTTTCTTCAATGAGTTCATCTTCATATACTCACACTCATTGCAGCTGCAGCCTACTCCACCCTCGCTTACCTCTGGCGGAACAGGATAGAAGATGACATTAGGACAATTGCGCTCCAACTCATGCAAGATACCAGCCTCTGTGGCGATGATATACTCCTTGATTTCCGGATGTTCCTGAGCATAATGCAACATGGTGGCTGTAGAACCCTTCACATCGGCTACGGCAAGCACAGGAGCCTTGCACTCCAGGTGAGCCATCACAACAGCATCAGGATGCTCCTGCTTCAATTTGATGATAGCCTCTACAGAGAATTTCTCGTGTACATGGCAGCCACCATTCCAAAGCAGCATGTTTCTTCCTGTAACACTATTGATATAGTTGCCCAGATTATAGTCGGGACCAAAGATAATTTTCTCGTCCTGTGGGAAACTATCAATCACTTTCTTGGCATTGCCACTGGTTACCACACAATCGGTCAGAGCCTTCACGGCTGCCGTGGTATTCACATAGCTGATTACCTTATAGCCCGGATGCTCCTCCTTATACTTCTTTAGATCCTCAGCCTTGCAGCTATCGGCAAGCGAGCAGCCAGCGTTAAGGTCAGGACAAAGCACGGTTTTGTCTGGGCTCAAGAGCTTGCAAGTCTCTGCCATGAAATGCACACCACACATTACCATCACCTTGGCGTCGGTCTCGGCAGCCTTGCGGGCCAAAGCCAGGGAATCGCCAACAAAGTCGGCTATATCCTGTATCTCTCCTACCGTATAGTAGTGAGCTAGGATGATTGCATCTTTCTCCTTGCAAAGCTTTCTGATTTCAGCCTTCAAGTCTAAGGTCTCGTCAACGGGTTCGTCAACATAACCTTTCTCTATCCATTCTTTTTTCACCATAACATTAATATATTTATTCTTTTATTTCTTATTTTAAAAAAGAGAATATAGGTATGATGATATGCCGTGGATAAGTGGATAAATTTCTTTGTTTTTGTTCGCTCTTTTCGTTATCCAAGTCTTATCCCGAGTTATCAGCACAGGGCTTTTATATCTTATTCTTGGCTCATAATGCTTTAACTATTTTATCAACATTTCCCCAATTCGGTGCAAAGTTAATAAGTTTATATCTTTTTTCTGTAAAAAACTGCGAAAATCTTTCTTAAAACTTAATAATAACCCTGTGGATATCCTCATTTCGGGGGTTGGAAGATGTGAGCTGTGGATATTTGCCAAGTTATTAAAAAGTTATTAAGTGAGTTTTGCGTATACTTTTCCACGGTTTTGTGGATAAATAAAAAAGAGCAAACTCCTCCACTTGATTAGTGCAGAAGTTTGCTCTTTGTGTTATGTTACGTCGTAATTTGTTTTTTCTATAATTGATTAAGCACTTTATCAATCTTTTCCACCACGAGTTCTGGTGATATATTCTTCATGCAGGCAAAGTCGCCACGCATACATGGCTTGTTGCCATAGATGCTGCAAGGACGGCAAGGCAAGTCGAGCTGCACGGCATTGGCTGGTTCTTGATGCCATCCCATGAAGCCTGCGTAAGGATGGGTGGCTCCCCAGATGCTCACCACAGGGGTGTTGACAAGTGAGGCCAGATGCATATTGGCGCTGTCCATGCTGAGCATCACATGAAGATGGCTCATCAGAATGAGTTCTTGCTGAAGTCCATGAAGATGGGAGGAGGCATTGATCACGGATGGATATTTCTCTGCCCATTCGTTCATAACTGGGGTTTCATTGGCACCGCCTCCAAATAGGAAGATATGGCAGTGAGGATGATTGTGGATAAGTCGTTGGATAACTTTCTCCATCAATTGTACGGGATATATCTTTCCTTCGTGGGCTGCAAATGGGGCTATACCTATCCAAGGTTCCGTTACATGCTTGTCTTCCAGCGAGATAGCACTATCCCCCACTCTAAATACTTCTTGTGGCAATGTGGCAAGATCGCCTTGCTTATCCCCATAGATAGAAGTGAAATTCATGTGGATAGGATAACCCAACTGTGCAAAAACATCGGCATAGTTTTGGAATGATGTGGGTTGCTGCTCTAGTTTTTTGCCAGATGCTGCCACCAGCTTTCTCTTTCCTTTGCGGTGCTTGTCGATATGAGCCACCTTGAAATTGGCTAGATTGAATCTCATTCTTAGATAATCGGAGCGTAGCACGCTATGTAGGTCGGCGATGGCAGTAAACTGCTTGGCTATCAAGCGGCGATAGAGGGCGTTGAGTCCTTTTACTCCTTTATACTCGCCCTTGATGTCAGCTTCCATGAAACCTACGTTTGGAGCAAGATTTTCAAAGAATGGTCGAGCGAAAGGTCTGCTGAGCACTGTTACTCTGACGTGCGGATATTGCATGGCTAGTGAATATACCACCGGAACGGTCATGGCTACATCGCCCATGGCCGAAAATCTAATTACAAGTATATGCTCTGTCTTCATTTCGCTTTTTCTTTATATATAATAAGGTGTAAGATGAGCTTGAATTTCAAACTCATCTTACCCATGTGCTATCATTATTTCTGATTGTAGAGTATTGGATTGGTAGATGGATCGTTATACATCTTCATCTGTCGATATACCTTCATGTACTTGCGTCCAGCCTCGATGTCTTCCAGTAGTTGGTCGATGGCAGTGCTGAGGTCTACCTGCTGCTCGAGCAATACGTCGAGCTTAGCTTGGCACTTAGCCTTGTGCTCAGCCGAAGCCTCAGGGCGCTCCACTTGCTCCTTCATGTGATAGATCTTGAGGACAAGGATGCTCAGACGATCCACAGCCCAAGCTGGGCTCTCGGTGTTGATGCGAGCATCAGCCTGTACCTTTACGTCCTTATAAGTCTCGCGGAAGTAAGAGTCAATCTGCTCCACGAGGTCTGTGCGATCCTGGTTGCTCTTGTCGATGCGGCGCTTTAATACCAAAGCCTCGGCAGGGTCAATCTGTGGGTCGCGGATGATGTCCTCGAAGTGCCACTGTACTGTATCAATCCAACATTTTAGATAGAGACGGTTCTCGATAGTACCCTCTGCGTATGGATTATTGATAGGAGTATCAATGTTATCTTTGATGTGATAATCGGCTATCGCCTGATTAAAAATCTTGTTGGCGTTTTCTGTAAATGTCATGATGGGTTTGAAATGTTTAATTAAATACTGCACAAAAGTACTAAAATTATCGCAAAGAGCCAACAAAAAAGAGAAAAAAGGCAAAAAAAATGCACAATTAGGGGGTAATTGTGCACCAAAATGCATATTTTTCCCTAAAATATTTGCTTATATTAAAAAAAATGTGTTCCTTTGCACTCGAATTTTTAATTAGAAATTAATTTATAAACATTTTAAAAGTTACAATTATGTCAGAAATTGAAAGCAAAGTAAAGGCAATTATCGTTGATAAGCTCGGTGTTGATGAGGCAGAAGTTAAGCCAGAGGCAAGCTTCACAAACGATCTCGGTGCAGATTCATTGGATACAGTAGAGTTGATCATGGAGTTCGAGAAGGAGTTCTCTATCTCTATCCCAGACGATAAGGCTGAGAAGATTGCTACTGTAGGTGATGCTATCGCTTATATCGAGGAGAACGCTAAGTAATTTTAGCAACTAAAAATTTATAAATGGAATTAAAGAGAGTTGTTGTAACAGGTCTCGGCGCTGTGACTCCAGTAGGTAATAATCCTGAGGAAACTTGGAATAACTTGCTTGCTGGTAAGAGTGGTGCTGCCCCTATTACTCATTTCGATACAACCCTTTTCAAGACCAAGTTCGCTTGCGAGGTAAAAGACCTGAACATCAATGAATGGATTGATCGTAAGGAAGCTCGCAAGCTTGACCGCTACACTCAGTTGGCTATGATTGCCGCTATGCAGGGTGTAAAGGACGCAAACATCGATCTTGAGAAGGAAGACTTGAACAACGTAGGCGTTGTATTCGGTGTAGGTATCGGTGGTATCAAGACTTTCGAGGATGAGGTGAAGTACTATGCTACTCACGAGGAGAACGGTCCTAAGTTCAATCCATTCTTCATCCCTAAGATGATTGCAGATATCGCTTCTGGTCAGATTTCTATCCACTTCGGATTCCACGGACCAAACTATACTACAACATCTGCTTGTGCATCTTCAAGTAATGCATTGGCTGATGCCTTCAACTTGATTCGTCTTGGTAAGGCAAACATCATCGTTAGCGGTGGTGCAGAGGCAGCTATTTGCGCTTGTGGTGTTGGTGGTTTCAATGCTATGCACGCACTGTCAACACGTAATGATGACCCTGAGCATGCTTCACGTCCATTCAGCGCAAGCCGTGATGGATTTATCATGGGCG
>URLG01000047.1 GCA_900548535.1 Candidatus Segatella intestinihominis
TTGCTCAGGCACTTATAAATAATGTTAAACTATAGTGTTGCGGAATTAAGGTAAAATAAAAAACAAGCAAGAGACTTTCCTCTTGCTAACAATTCCATAAAAAAAGCTCGCCCTCACAGTTAATGTGGGCGAGCTTTTATTCTATATCATATAGGATACTGCATATATGATTTATTCTCCCTCTTCAGGAGCCTCAGTCTTCTTCTTGCGGATAGCGCGCTTGCGCTTTGGTTTCTCCTCCTTAGGAGTCTCAACCTTAATACCAGCCAACTCTGGGTCGATTAAGATACGACCACAGTACTCACAAGGAATAATCTTCTTGTGCATCTTGATGTCCAACTGGCGCTGAGGTGGAATCTTGTTGAAGCAACCGCCACAAGCACCACGCTGTACGTAAACGATGCCCAAACCATTGCGAGCACCATTGCGGATACGCTTGAAGCTAGCGAGCAAGCGTGGCTCAATCTTCTTCTCCAAGTCGAGAGCCTTCTCATGGAGGCGATCTTCCTCCTCACGTGTCTCAGCCATGATGTCTTCCAGCTCAGAGCGCTTCTCTATCAAACCCTTCTCACGGTCTGCCTTCTGCTCCTCAGCCTTGTGCAAATCATGCTCGCAATCACGCATCTTGAACTGACCCTCGCGAATCTTCTTGTTGCAAAGCTCGATTTCCAACTCCTGGAACTCTATCTCCTTGCTCAATGTATCGTACTCACGGTTGTTGCTAACGGTTTCGAGCTGTGAATGATAACGATCCAAGCTTGCCTTAGCGTCCTCAATCTCTTGCTGCTTCTGAGTAACCGCACGTCCAAACTGATCTATCTCGTTCTTGATCTTCTCGATACGAGTGTTAAGACCAGCAATCTCGTCTTCCAAGTCCTCAACCTCAAGAGGGAGCTCACCTCTCAAAGCACGATTCTCATCAATGCCCGACAAAGTGGTCTGAAGCTGATAGAGAGCCTTCAACTTCTCTTCCACTGTCAAATCTGTAGGATCTTTCTTTGCCATATTTCTTTATACTATTTAATAATTAATATTTTAATATCTCATAGGGGCATTCTCTCCCCTTATCGCATTCAAATTCTTCACTCTTCGTTCATCACTCTTCACTTACATGTAGAGTATCGGATTGGTGTTGATCTCGGAGATGTAGCACTTAGCCTCAGGGAAATTCTCCATGATGATGTTTCTGAAGATTTCACTGGTAAACTGCTCACTCTGATAATGACCGATGACACATATCTGAATCTCCTGCTCATGACCGAAGTACTCATGATAATGCATCTCGCCCGTGATAAAGGCATCGGCACCAGCCTGGATGGCATCCTCCAGCAGGAAGGAACCTGCGCCTCCGCAGAGAGCCACCTTCTGGATAGGACGGCGCAACAGCTGATTGCACTGCAGACACTCCACGCCAAAACGCTCCTTGAGCATCAGCACCAAGTCATCGGCAGCTTGCTCCTCAGCAAATTCGCCTATCACTCCATTGCCACCTTTCACGCCATCCACTTCCTTCTCTCCACCGAAGAACTGAATGTTCTTCAGTCCCAGTTTCTCTGCTATCTTGAAGTTTACGCCCCCCGTAGCCGCATCCATATTGGTATGCATCGACACGATGGTAATATCGTTCTTGATAGCCTTCAGCACAGTACGCTGCACATAGTTCTCATCCGATATTCTAGCCAGCTTGCGGAATATCAGCGGATGGTGGCTCACGATGAGATTACAGCCCTTCTGGAGAGCCTCATCCACCACAGCCTCAGTGACGTCAAGACACAACAATGCCCCTGACATTTCTACCGTCTCTGTCAATCCAACTTGCAAGCCGGCATTATCGTATCCTTCCTGCAAGGGCAGAGGCGCGCAATGTTCAAGGGCATCAACAACCTGTTTTATTTTCACGCTCCTATGTATTTTTTAATCTTTTAGACTGCAAAGTTAAGCATTTCTTATTGATTTTGTAACGGATAGCCCCTTTGTTTAATCTTTTTTAATACATTATTTCAGCTTTCATCAAAATTATTTGCAAAAAGAGGGGAAAGTTATTATTTTTTTTAGTAATTTTGCAACCATAATTTTTTAAAATAGTATAGCTTATGTATCAACCTTCATTGCCTTGTGATTTCGCACTGCCTGCCGAATGGGAGCAGCAAAGTGCCATCATGCTCACCTGGCCACATGCCGGGACCGACTGGAAGCCATACCTCCGACAGATAACCAACACCTATCTGGAACTGTCGGACATCATCACGCGCTTCGAGCATTTGCTTGTGGTAACCCCTATCAAGGAGAGTACCCGAACCATGCTTGCCGAACGTCTCTCGGCTGAGCAGATGAATCGTGTGCATCTATTCGAGATGGACACCAATGATACATGGGCTCGCGATCACGGTCCCATCACCCTCGTGTCTCGCAGCAAGCGCAATTCTTACGCCATCCCTATTCACCTGCTTGACTTCAAGTTCAATGGATGGGGAGAAAAGTTTGCCTGGCAGAAAGACAATGCCATCAATATGCAGCTCTATTATCAGGGAGCCTTTGATGCTGCCATGGAGAATCATCAGGGCTTTGTGCTCGAAGGTGGCAGCATAGAGAGCGATGGCAAGGGTACCATCTTCACTACGTCCCAGTGCCTGCTGGCTCCTCATCGCAACCAGCCGTTTACTCGTGAGAATATCGAGGCGCAGCTCAAGAATTTCTTCCAAGCTCGCCAAGTGGTATGGCTGGACCATGGCAATCTGATAGGCGATGATACCGACGGCCATATCGACACCATCGTACGTGTGGCTCCTCACGACACCTTATTATATATGGGGTGCGACGACCCAGAAGATGAGCAATATGAAGACTTTAAGGCTCTGGAGGAGCAACTACTGAAGCTCTTCACCTTCGAGGGATACCCTTATCGCCTTTTGAAGCTCCCGATGCCAGGTGCCATCTACGACGAGGGCGACCGTCTCACCACTGACAAGGACAGCAAGGGCGACCGACTGCCAGCCACCTATGCCAACTTCCTCATACTGAATGGTGCGGTGATCTACCCTACCTACAATCAGCCCGAGAAAGACGAGGAGGCACGCCGCCAGATACAACTTGCCTTCCCCGACCGGGAGATTATCGGCGTAGACTCGCTCACCATCATTCGCCAGCATGGCAGCATCCATTGCCTCACCATGCAATTGACAGAAGGAACGTTAAGAATGTGAGTCAATCATAAATCCCCAAGTTCAAAATTCAAAGTTCAAAATTAAATGAAACTCGGAATATTACAATTACATATCACGGCAGACATTGCCGACAACAAGACTCGCCTCGCTGAGGGCATCATCGACCTTGCCCACCGTGGAGCTGAGCTCATCGTACTGCAGGAGCTCCACAACACCCTCTACTTCTGTCAAGTGGAGGATGTAGAGAATTTCAATCTCGCCGAGCCTATTCCTGGTCCATCTACCGAATTCTATGGCAAGCTAGCCAAGGATCTCAGCGTAGTCATCGTCACCTCCCTCTTTGAGCGCAGAGCCCCAGGCTTGTATCACAACACGGCGGTAGTCATTGAGAAAGACGGCACCATAGCTGGCAAGTATCGCAAGATGCATATCCCTGATGACCCTGCCTATTATGAGAAATTCTATTTCACCCCTGGCGATTTAGGTTTCCACCCTATCCAGACCTCCGTGGGCAAACTGGGAGTCTTGGTATGCTGGGACCAGTGGTATCCAGAGGCAGCCCGACTGATGGCACTCCAGGGAGCCGAGATGCTTATCTACCCTACCGCCATCGGCTATGCCACCTACGATACAGAAGAAGAGCAGCAGCGCCAACGAGAGGCTTGGACCACCGTGATGCGAGGTCATGCCGTAGCCAACGGATTGCCTGTGGTAGCGGTCAACAGAGTGGGCTTCGAGCCAGACCCTAGTGGTCAGACCGATGGCATCCAGTTCTGGGGCAGCAGCTTTGTGGCTGGTCCTCAGGGCGAGCTCCACTATCGTGCGAACGACAACGAGGAAGAAAGCCTCGTGGTAGACATCGACCTCAAGCATAGCGAGGATGTGCGCCGCTGGTGGCCATTCCTCCGCGACCGCCGCATCGAGAATTACGGAGATATCACAAGAAGATTCATCGACAAAAGATGATAAAGAAGATAAAGATTATATAGAAGATACTTAAGAAGATAAAGATTATATAGAAGATACTTAAGAAGATAAAGATTATATAGGAGATTCAGGATCATGCAGAATTTGGAAGTGATGGTGGTATTGTTCATCATCGTGATTTTAGGGTACGTCGCCTGCAAGCTAGGCTATATGGGCGACAAGTTTGACAAGAAGTTATCATCTATTGTAGTAGACATCACCTGCCCACTGCTGGTTCTCTCATCAGTGATGGGCGACGACTTGCCTGATCGTACCCTCATTCTGCCCCTGCTCGGCGTAGGCTTCCTCACGTACATTATATTATTAGTGTTCGGATTCTGGGTGCCTCGCCTCATCTCCAAGAGTCATGACGACCAGGGCATGATAGGTTTTGCCCTCATGTTTGCCAACGTAGGCTTCATCGGCTATCCTATCGTATCGAGCATCTTCGGCCCGCACGCCGTGTTTTACGCCGCCTTGCTCAATATGCCCAACACCTTCTTCATCTTCACCGCAGGCGTGATGCTCATCAAGGGCGAGTATAGCTTGAAGCAGTTCAACCCTAAGGTACTCATCAGCCCAGCGATGCTCGGAGCCTTCCTTGCCGCCATCATCGTGGCACTCGGCATCCATACCCCCGACATCATCGCTCGCCCTGTAACAATGGTGGGCAACATCACCGTGCCAGCAGCCCTGATGATTATCGGTTCGTCGATGGCAAAGCTACCTCTGCGAGACATTATCGGCAGCACCAAGATATACATTACCGCCCTGCTCCGTCTCACCGTGGTACCGCTCTCCATCTACTTCCTCTTCAAGGTATGTGGTGTCAACGATATGGTCAACAACATCAACACCGTGGTCATCGCCATGCCAGTGGCTAGCTTCGGCACCATGTTCTGCCTCAAGTATGGGCGTGATCCATCGCTCATCACCGAAACCACCTTCATCACCACCCTGGGATCCATTATCACCATCCCGCTCATCACGCAGCTGTTTGGTTAAGACGACATACACTAATTCAAGACATAACATTTATCAACAAACCAATAAAAGACATAGATTTATGAACGAGAACAACCTAAGAATACGCAGCCGCCATCTGCTCTTCGCCCTCGCACTGAGTGGAGCCTTCGCAGGCTATATGCCGACTGCCCATGCCGCCGTGATAGAGCATCAGGGCGACCGCTACATCATCCATGTATCTGAGATGGAGCTTAATGGCGAGGAATCCCTCCTCGACATCTTGCAGCTATGCCCAGACCTCATCACTCTTGATGGCAACAACGTCTTGGGCGGTGATCCTTTTGCTAACCTCTACGGCAAGTACGCCCTCCGCATCGACAATGAGGAGTATGGTCTCGACTATACCACCCTGCTCCACCATCTCAAGGCTCGTGAGATAGAAAGCATCAAGATATGCCACAATGCCGAGGTGATGAAGGGCTGCACCAATATGAAGCGCATCATCGACATCACACTGCGCAAACATGACAATAGCACCAGCGGCAGAGTAGGCATCACTGGCGATACATACGGTGGAGGCAAGATGATTGCCAGCGTATTGCATCAGCAGGACAAACTGCGCATCCTGAGCCATGTAGAGGGAAGTATGCAGCGCTCCAAGAACGAAGGCATCACCAATCACTATTCGCATGAGGGAGCCAAGTTCAATCTGGTCTGGACACCGACCTCGAAGGACAATCTGGAGATAGATGTATTCCAAACCTATACCCGCAATCACTTTACGGGCAATCTGGGCGACTATGCCCGTGCCTACCACTTCCAGGCAGACTATCTCCGTTCACTGGGCGAAAATGGTTCCACCGTCCTCTTCACCCTCTCCACCGAGCACATCAGTGACCAAGGAGGAGAAGAAGACAAATTCTATGATGACTATGGAGAAATGGGCGAAAGATACCACAATCATTCCGCCTACCCTGGGGGCGTAGTGGAGTTTGCCTTCCCGCTATTCACGAAAGATATGTGGATGACGGCAGGTGTAGAGGTAGGTTTCTCCATCGAGAAAAATTGCGTCGCCCAGTACACCAATCATTCCAACTACCAGGACTATTACGCCCAGCTAGACTGGAATCTCGGCAAGTGGGCATTCATGGTGGGCGATCGCTACCGTGTGCTCAATTTCAATCTGAAACAGATAGATGCATTGTCCAAGCACAAGCATACCACTCACAATAATTCCTATACCGTGAGTGCCGCTTATAGCCTCACTCCTGGCAACACTGTGCAGGGCAGCTTTGCCCATCGTTACTATGATGCGGAATTTGCCGACTTCATCACTGCTGGCAATGATGAGAATGCCTGGCAGCCCGTATACACCAACGACTTAAACCACCGTATGGCATACATTTCGGAATTGAAGCATACTTATAGCCACCCGAACCTCATAGTGAGTTCGCAGGTGCAGAATATCCACCAAGACATAGTCAATGGTCATGACAATCGTCTCGGCATCGGTAGCACCCTCTTCTGGCATACGGGCATCTTGCGCCTCACCACTGGTTTCAACTACTATTGGGAGAAGCAGACCCAGCCATCCCAGTCCATCTACAGCAACTATGCCATCTTCAAGTTGGCACCTCAGTTGTCACTGGCTGATGGATGGCGTCTCGCCTCCAACCTCATCTGGAGCACCCGTCGCCATGCCGACACCAAGCCATACGCTCCTGCCAATCTCTATGCAGAGGTAGGCGTATACAAGAACTTCGGCAAGCACTGGGCTGTGGAAGGCAGATACCACGACATCGCTGGTCAGCACATGGGCAACCGTGCCGCCACCATCGGAGCCACCTATTATTGGTAAAGTTAATTATAGCAACTTAAGATTTTAATTTTATATAAGAGAGTATTTTTTAGAAAAAATGGAAAAGAAAGTAAACTCATTCATTGCGATGATACCATCTGGCTCATCCTCTGCGCCATGTGTTTAGGTTCGTGCCTGGTGGCTATCCTCGGATTCGTACCGAAGCCCCAGCCTCAGCAAGTGGCAGAAGAGAATTAACTTTCTTTTGCCAAAACCGGTGCAAGATTTCTTCCTTTCGCTCATTTTATAGACAGAGAAAAGAGAAAGAATATAAAATAAGAAAAAAGAAAGGAAAGATAAGTATGAGAAAGAAAAGATTCATTCTGGCAGCCATGGCGATGCTCTTGACTGCCCTCACATTCCAGTCATGCAGCGATGATGACAACACCGACTGGAGTAAGGTATACCCTAATGCCTTGGTAACGGTAAAGCAGGATGGCGATGCCACCTATCTGCAGCTTGACGACAATACTACCCTCTACCCCAAGAACATCAAGAAGCCATTCGGCGACAAGGAGGTTAGAGCATTGGTCAACTATTCAGCTACCGATGAGAAGAGCGAGGTGTACAACCAGGTGGTCTACGTCAACTGGATAGACAGCATCCTGACCAAGCAGCCCGTACCAAGCCTTGGCACCACAGAGCAGAACGCCCAGAAGTATGGCGATGACATGGTAGATATCGTTCGCGACTGGGTAACCATCGCCGAGGATGGCTATCTCACCCTCCGTTTCCGTGCCCTCTGGGGTGGAGCGAAGGTCCACTACATCAATCTCGTATCTGGCGTTAACCCAGAGAATCCATACGAGGTAGAGCTTCGCCACAATGCCAACGGCGATCCAAAATGGCGCTGGGGCGATGCCTTGGTAGCCTTCGACCTCAACAAGGTATTGCCAGATACGCAGGGCAAGACTGTAAAGTTGACCATTCGCTGGAAGTCATCTCAGGGCGAGAAGACCGTAGATTTCGACTATTGCTCTCGCAAGTCCATCTCCAGCCCATCCATGCTCAATGGCTACGACAAGGCAGCCATCAGCCAGATGATGTAAAAGCCATCCATAAGATAAGAAAATATATTTCCCCTGCTATTCGTTTTCCTTCAGAAGACAAAATAGCAGGGGATTTTGGTATTAGTTTTAATTAAAACACATAACTGCAGTTTGTTGTACTTTCACCTTCCCTCTATGATGCACTTTCCTAGAAAGTAGCTTTCGTTACAGCCCCCACATATCATTCAGCATTCTGATGGCTGACTCCGAGCGGAATACATGATCGCGGAAGGTGATGATGCCTTCGGGAGCAAGGTGGGCTTCGAAGGAATTGACCAGGAAATCTGCTTCGAGCAGAATGCGATGGTCAAGGCTGGTTACATCCTTACAAGTATGATGATGGGCTATGAGCCAGCAGATTCTTTCTGTCTGCGCGGCAGTGAATCCATCAACTTCTGACAGTACTTTTCTTGCTTCATCAGGACCCAGTTCTTCCTGGTGCTTACCGTCGCAGTTGCCGTATCTGGCTTCCGAAACGTGAATGCCTACATCGTGAAGGATGGCTGCTGCTTCGAGCACGAAGAGTTCATCCTGGTTCATTCCCTCTGATATTGCAATCATACGGGCAAAGTCGTGTACCTTTACGAAATGCTGGATGAGTGGCGCATCGCCGCCATCGTACTTAATCATCGCCCTCATCAGACTGGCGAGTGTCAAATCCTTGTTTGTCATATTTTTATATTTTTAAAACCAATATTTATATCTACTTGATGGGATGCTAATCGAAGAACTTCTTCCAAATCCACAATACTGTTATGGCGCCAATGACGCAGAAAATGAAGTTGGTAAGATAACCCTTGCCAAACATTTCTATGTTCAGCAGACTGCTGATGATGGCGCCGGCATAACTGCCCACGATACCGATGAAGAGGTTCATACAACATCCTTTGCCTTCACCGCTCATAATACGGTTGGCAATGTAGCCAATGGAAATACCTGTAAGGATTGGCCACGCTGTGAAATCTGCAATATGTTCTAACATACTCTTTATTTTTAAAATTCTTTTTTTAAATTTATTCCAATAGCCTTAGCCACCATACGCTATGCCTCCAGCAGGAAGGTAAATCCGCTGATTCCGATATAGACGTAGATAATGTATTTAAGCAGGGAGCCGCTGAGATGCTTGAATACCCAGGCGCCTATCAGATTGCCGATGATAACTCCGGCTATTCCATAACACATAACCTATTGAGACCGTGGTGGTGAAGAAACCGTTGTAGGCTCTTGCCAAAGTCATTATCAGATTGCCTGTCAGGAAATAGGTCTGCGTCATTGCCAGATAGCGATCCTTGTCTGGCTCCGATGCTTAACATGAAGAGTTCTACTACTATCTGATCCATTCTCTAGTACTATTTATCGGAGCTTTCTGATAACTCTTGCAGGATTTCCCACAGCCATGGAGTCATCAGGAATATCCTTGACCACTACGCTGCCGGCACCGATTACGCAGCGGTTGCCGATGATTACTCCAGGCAGACGATGACTCCTGCGCGCAGCCAGCAATCCTCGCCAATGGTGATGGGGAAGCCTGTTACTACAGGCTTGCGGCGTTCCATATAGTTGATGGGATGGTTAGGGGTTACCAGCTGGCAGTTCGGACCTATCAGGGATCAGCATAGGCCTATGCCCTTATTGGATGTTTGAATGGATGTAATCCAGAACCTGCTCTGCATGAATCTTGGTCTTGATCTCCTTTGGAGTGAAGATCTTCTCAATGACGCCTTCTTCGTTGAAAAGATAGGTGGTGCGGAGGATTCCGATGGCCTTTCTGCCACAGGTTACCTTCTCGCCCCAGCAGCCGAGTTCCTGCAAAAGGGTGGTCTCGGCATCGGCAATAAGAGGGAACTGCAAACCCTTGGCTTCGGCAAACTTCTTCTGCAGAGCTTGCTTGTCCTTGCTCACGCCGATAATCTCATAACCGGCTGCTGCCAGTTCCTCCTTATGTGCTTGCAGGGAGCAAGCCTCGGCAGTGCATCCGCTGGTGTTAGCCTTCGGATAACTGTAAAGCACAATCTTGCGACCACGGTAGTCGCTTGCCTTTATCTCACGTCCGTCCTGGTCAAAGCCAAGAATCTCTGGTATTCTATCTCCTACATTCATAATTCTATATTTTATTATATGTCTTGTTGGTATGCAAAGATAATAAAAATAATGCGAACCTATGTGATTCTTATGTTTTTTAACACAGAAAATCATTATTTATCTTTCCTGTCAAGAAGTTTAAACGAATCTTTCTTTTGGATAAAAAAAGAAAAATATAGGGAGGATATTTGGTAATATGCTGATATTTTTTTGCCAAAACAAAATAATCCACAATTTATTTGGAAGATACAAGAAATATTCTTCTTTTTGCATAAGAAAGGCTGCACTCGGCAATTTGAAAGCAAGCTTTCATTGCGCTCATTGGCACTTTCTTTGCGTAACAAAAAAGAATGGATATGGAAGATAGAATACAATTGCCCCTCGAAGAGATCAAGCTAGCCTTCGTCGCCTCCTGAGTGGAGGGAGCAGCGAGGAAACTCGGTGTGCCATACATCGAGGTATATGAGCAGATTTTCACCGCCTACGACAAAGACTGGCTCGACTTCATCGTGGGCAACCGTCAAAGCAAAAATCCTGCCAAAGATTACGATTATATAGAAGGTGGTATCGCCAATGACCGAGTGATAGATACAGTCAATCTATACATAACAGGTTTTATGAAACAGAGAGTGCTCTTCAGCAATTGGCGTTCCATAAGCCCAACAACCAGATTTGCATTCTCAACCAAGACCTACTCAACAAATATTTAGAATATGATGGAACAAAAGAAATATAATCAAATCAACACTAAGACTCCTGCCATTCAGGATATGATCTTGAGTTACCAGATAGGAGGCATAGCCTACGATTTATCCCAGCGTCTCGACATTTCGCCCTCTCGTGCCCTCGACCTATTCTATAGAAGCAAGACCTGCGCCCAGCTGCATAACAAGAAGACAGGGCTGTACCTCATGAGCAATGGCTATATAGCCGACGACTTCATCCTGGAGATGCAAGGGAGAGGCTAAAGATGCATATAGGGGAGGAATTAGACAAATCCCTCCCTATACGCCAGCACTTCCTCTGCTGTGGCAAACAGCGGCTCACCAGGGGTATAGCTTTTATGTTTCCAAATTTTCAAGAGGCACAATATCCCCATTCTCGTATTTGCCAATTTGCTTCCAGCCAAACTTAAAAGGATGATATTGCCTCACATCCACAACTAAGTTTAGAATGCCCCTAGCCAACTTCAAATTACTCTTTCTTACCTCATAATATCCCTCAGCCATCTCATCAACCAAGATTAGGAGATAATCAATGGCATCAATTTGAACATAACTCCCCTCTTCCAGCAATACAGGAATATTGAATGGCATCAAACTATGATTCTGATAATATGTTTCATATTTCTCACGTCCAATATTCACAACAACAACATTACCTCTACTTTCCGATTCATACACCAATCCCTTCTGTGGTACAGAATCCTTCACATGCTCATATACACTATCTTCCAACAGAATCTCACGAAGATGCTTCTCCAGCAAATCACATTGCACCACATTCTCCTCCAGCTCATTCGCAGCAGGCAATAGAGGGAATGCACCTATATTGACTTTCTTGATACTCTTATAGAAATAACGATTCAAGATTTCATCGCCTTCCACTCGCCCAGGAAACAAAATATAGCCACCTATAATTTCCTTAGCACTTGGACGAGCCTCAGCTTTCATCGCATAATAGATGGCATCACGATAGCGATGCATCTGATTGATAGCATCTGGCAATGGATAATCTGCAACATCTATACTTGCCCCCTCATCCAGTTCTCCGTCCTTCACATCATCTTGCACCCGATACTTGGCATCATAAAGATATGTCAGTACGAAGCCATTCCTTTTAGTGATAGTTACCACAATATCAGGACGTTGCTCAGTGGTAGAAGTATTAAAATTCTTAGTTCTTCTATTATAGGTATGCTGATACTCTAATCGCACAATATCCCCATTAACCAGATTATCAAACTCCACCACATGTGTCATTTCGCTCTTTACGATAGTATTGAGCATTTCACTTTTATCTTCCCTTACATGCACATTAGGTTTAGACAAATCCAAGCCAAGTACTTTGGTTATCAAGCGCTTCATCACCAAGTAGCACCATATCTCATAGAGTTCCCATATTTTCTTGGTTCCAATATCGGTCTTACCATCCACTAATTCCAGCGAATTCTTCAGCATTAGCCAGCACTTGTATATCTTGCTATATCCCATACGCTGATGCAATACAGCACTTTCTTGTCGAAAGCCTTCAAACTCTCCCACCCTTCTGAAAAAAGAGGAAGTCTCCAAACGTTTGAACATAACATTATACCCCTCCAAAGCCTTGCGCTCCTCTGTATCCATATCAGCGGACAAAGCGCTCAATTCACCAAACACCTCTCTAAACTTCTTTCCCAATACATGCAAGGAATACTTCACAAACCTATTTTCACGAGTATTGATAGTATTCTCCGTTTGTTCATACCTAAAATAATGCATTTCTGCATCTTGCCCCATATTTCTATATCGTTCTTCTTCCTGCTGGCTCCATCTACGTATTCTGTCAGGTCTGGCATGATACGTCTTTCTGACAGGCTTATTATTAGGTCTGGACATAACAAGCTTTACATTCTTGAAATAATCATCGACCACGCTCTTGAAGATACTAAGCCAAATGATATGGTTGTTCTTTTCCGCACGTTGCAGAGCAAAGCTACTGAAAGTCAAGGTAAGATAATCAAAGACGTAATTCTCGTATTCATGATTAACAAGAGCCATGATTTGCTGCAAATCATTCTTGGTATCCAACTTTGGCGAAGCTACATACAGCTCCATCTGCTCATGATGCAGCAAGCCCTCCATATCCCAATAATCAAAAGAAAAAGAAAACTTACCGGGAGAATTCAAGAAGTCAATATCACCCACAAGTATTCCCGAATCATTACCATTTGGATAAAACTTGAAGTTCTCGCCAACCCCTTTTAATTGATGACGAACACGAGGCGTATGCTTTTCTGTGGATATATCCAAACCTTGCTTAAACTCCACTGCAAACTGATATTTGCATGTCTCAAAGAGCACAGGCCAAAGCTGAGCCCATTCCGTTCTCGGTTCAGCCTCATCATTCTGTTTGACAAGTTCTTTCATTCCTGCATCCTGTTTTCTCAGCCATAAAGTCCCTTCCCTACTTGAAGAATAAGCACAATAGGTCAATGCGCCATCTTTCACACGACGCACAAACCTATCCCATGCATAATCTATAGATGCCGTATTTATTATGACCAGATAGTCTGGGCATTCAAACTTCAATACATCCATAAGCAACTACTCTAATTCCAGAAACTAGTAAAGCCACTTTGGTCTTTGCCAAAGCGATTGATCATAAACTCGATCTTCTCCAGACTTTGCTTCCACTCCATTCTTTCGGCACGATTAGCCAACCTTACAAGGCATTTATCACATTTTTCATAATCGCCCTCAATACGAGGAAGTATCTTCTGCATCAAGATATCATCAAAGATGGCGTTTAAATCGGTATTGATCTCTACTCCATCCTGTTTCTCTTCTTCTCCCATCAACTCCACGATTTTCTGCTTAGCACGATAGAGCAAGATGGTCTCATTTAGTATTCGATAACTTATCTTGAATGGAGTTCCCTCCAAGTCAGAATTTACATTATTGATGAAGCTAATGATTCTATTCTTCTCTTCATCAGAAAGCGAGAATCGTCCATCCTCTATCATTTCCGTGGCACGTACTTCATCGCTGATAAACAACTCACCTTTGCGATACTTCTTCACATAACCTAGTGTTACGTCTGAATCGAAATAAGATGCCTCGAAGGTTCCAACTATCGTTTCGAAGGTCATCGCTCTATCTATAACCTTTCGAGAGAAAGAATTAGTGGTATCATCCATGTTTACAGTACCTATGATGATGACATTCTGAGGAATTGTCAAGCCTTCACGCTTTAGTTCATCAACTATATCTTGTTGAACATAGGTTCTTTCTACTCTTTTCTTATCAAGAGTATAGGGTATAGCTTTTGCTTTTCCATCTTTTGCGTCAGTAGCTTCATCAGAAACCATCAGACCCATTTTTTCGAAAATGTCAAATTCATCGGCATAATCCTTGTCATTGAATACGCTTGCTGGTACAATCGCATCCGTAACGATAGTCCCATCTTTCTTTCGTTTTCTTGATTCGATAACACTGAGGAAATCAGCGAAGTATTCCTCAACAGGAGCAAGGTTCATTTCATCCAAACATACAAAGAATGGTACATTCGGGTGCAACTTCGCCTTTACTAGAAAACGCATAAAGTCAGTAACATAATAGTTTCTGTTCACAAAAGAGCGGAAGCCTGTAATGTCTGTAGCATCGTGCCAATTAGGCTTTACGCTAACTAACAGATAATTACCAGGAGAGGTTTCCGAGGTATTCAGGTCTCCATCACAAGGACAAGTTGCAAAAGCTAGGCTTTTAACACACAAGCTTTTACCTGTACCAGAGAAACCACCCAAAATCAAGAATGGCTTTGTTTTGATGGCAGCCATATAAGCATAATCACGACTATCCAACTCGGTATATTCATCAGTTGGCTCTATAGGAGAAGGCAATACAGCAACACTACCTCCTATTTCGGTGTCCTCAATTTGTGGAAGATTACGCATCTGATATTCCAAATCCTTAATATCACTTCCAAAAAGCGCTTTAAAATGCAATTCTTCTTGATTTGCAACATCAATGTCGTAAATTACCCATGGCGTTTCGTTAGAAATTTGCAAATGTTTAATTGCCTCTTTAAAAAAGTCTTCATTTGAAATAGCGCCATACTTTAATTTAGGGGTGTATTTTAGCTGCAATCGTCCTTTATGGGCTTCCGCTTTATCACGAATTATTGTCATGACAAATGGAGCCGTAATTCTAACTTCATTAATAAACACCTTATCAAAGATTGCCACTAACATCGGTTCAGAAGTTGCACCATCAAACCCAGTATCACCATAATATACTTTTGCCCCCTTTCCAACTGGCAACGAGAAGTCATGACTATTTATAGTAACACACTTATGCAGCATCCCTATGACAATGTTTGAAGCGACATCCTTTTTTATCAGATGCACTTTTTTATTGTCTTGATTAACAATTGCCGTTCCCCAAGAAGGACAACCTGGACAATTAAACGCTAATGAAAAATCATCTATTCTCATAATACAATATTTACTAATGAAGTTCGATTAATATTTACTCGACAAACTAGACTTAATACAAAAACTACATTTGCCTAAATATATGCGTCAACAATATTCCTACTAAATTTACATCCCATCCATTACCAGCACGCTTAGATAATTGAGTATATGATTGATTCTCAAAATCGATTTCACATGTTTTTAAATCTCTTGAGATTCTAAATCCCATTAGTCTGAATTGCTCATAAACAGACATCTTACGAACAATTTCTTTTCCATGTCTAGGAACTTCAACAACTCTTAAACTATTATGCTCAGGTTGAGTGATTGTAATACAATATCCATCAAACTTTATTTTTTTATTATAGACATCAAAGCACAATGGTGAGTTTACATCGAACGAAGCTATATGATGCTTTTCTTTTAGATGCTCTATTTGAGCATCACTTAAATATAGCTTCCTTTCTGGATTATAATCCAAGAAATCTGCCATTTTAAGAGTTGAATCTATTTTTTCTGGTACCATACTAAAATTATCTGGTAAGCCTCCTAAACGAGCAAACATCCATAATCGCTCTCTATTTTGAGGAATACCATAATCCTTAGAATTAAGAACAGCTTTAGCTAACGGATTATCCCCATAACCCATTTCACGAAGATCTTTGACCAACTGATCATGAATCGGTTGGAATTTTCCATGCGTAAAACCTTTCACATTTTCAAGGAACAAGTATTTTGGCTTCTTCACCTTACATATGCGTATAATATGTCCAAGCATTCCACCACGCCCATAGGGATCATCCTCTCCCAGTTGCATACCTGCCGAAGAAAATGGTTGACAAGGGAATCCTCCCATAAACATATCAAAATCTGGCAATTCATCTGGATTAATTTGGGTTATATCTCCCCAATTTTTCAATGTATTGCCATTTTTATCTTTATGATTTGCATCAAACAAAGCGGAAGCATACTTATCAAATTCCGAGTATCCAACAACTTCATATTCAAATTCTGGAAGATTCTCTTTTAAACGCTTTAATCCAAAAGAAGCTCCACCATATCCAGCAAAACCCTCGAAAACTTTAATTTTCATTGTTCTTTATATCTTTAACTATGTTCTATGAAGTATGGTACTACTTTTTAATTTCTTTTAATCCTTCTCCTACGCTTTTGCACAGAATGTCCCTATCGACTTCGGCGATGAAGTCGACAAACGAGATATTCAATACTTTGCAAATTTGATGGAGTTCTATGATATCAAGACGGCGTTCACAAGTCTCTACCTTGCTTACGAATGCCTGATTAACATTCAGTAGTTCAGCGAGTTGAGCTTGCGTTACCCCCCCCATTTCACGCTTGCTGCGCAAGCGACCAATGACTTGGTGATATAAGTGTGAATGTATGCTCTTATCCATATTATCTGTATTTTTAGACTGCAAATATATATTCTATTTTTGGATATACCAAAATCGAATATCGGACATACCGTACTCTTCATTGCGATATATTGCCAAGCCTACAAAGCATTATTTCTACGTTTATTTGCGAAAAAGTTAGATAATATTTGTTTCTTTCTACATTTTTGCTTATCTTTGACAACAAATAAATACGAAGGCAATTATGAAGACTAGAGAATATTACATATCACTGCTCACATCCCACGCCGAGGAGCTTAAGAAGAACTTCGGCGTCAAGTCGTTGCGCCTTTTTGGTTCCGTTTCTAGGAATGAACAAAAGGACGGGAGCGATGTGGATGTTTGCATCGACATGGAACCTAAGATGTTTCTAGTAGTTAGATTAAAAAGATTCTTAGAAGAACTACTTCAATGCTCTGTTGATGTTGTAAGAATGCACAAACATATCAATCCTTTTTTACTTAAAGAAATAGACCATGACGGAATCTATGTTATCAAATAGAGTTTTGGGCACTTTGACACAAATCAAAGAAGCCATTAAGCAATTGCAAGAATGGAACAAGAATTTGATGTGGTCAAGAATAACCTATCAGAATTACTCGAAGCTATAGAATATTTCCTATCAAGCAATTAACAACAAAGTTTCTCCACTATCCCCACATCCGCTGCCGCCCAATCAAGCTCAGCTAGCTCTTCCTTCTCGCACCAGCGATAAGCCACATGCTCATTCAGATGGAAGGTATCAGACTGAGGGGTACATAGATAGGCTGTCATCGTGATGCTGAAATTTGGATATTCATGACGCACAGTTACCACAGCATCACCTACTGTTATCGGATAATCCATCTCTTCCATCAGCTCACGGGCCAACGCCTGCCGAGGAGTTTCGCCAGGCTCTATCTTGCCGCCAGGAAACTCCCATTTGAAGCTCGTATATTCAAACTTCGTTCTTCCTCTCTGCACGCAGAGGTATCTATCATCTTTGCAGACCACGGCTGCCACTACGTCATAATGTTTCATCTTACCTTATCTTTTTTATTCCACCCATTTAAAATCTTCCATTAAATCATCTGGCAATGGTGTACTCAGATGAATATCGTAAAGTATAGAACCATTGGTTGTTATATACTTACGAGCATTATTCAGACGGCCCGTACCTACAAAGGTAAAAGGCAAGGTGATGCCATTTTCCTCCTTTACCTTGCGCACAAACAGCAAAACCAGCTTGGCTTCTTGCTGCAATCTCTCTTCCTTCTCACTGATATGAGCGATACTCTCCCACTGGAACACATCCTTATCCAAAAACTTATCCGCATAGTTGAGGTGCTCCTGCACAGAGGCATCTTTCTTAAGACCGGCAAAGACATACATATTGCCATTCTTATAATAGGTGCCCAACTGATTGTGCTTTGGATTTTCCAAGACCTTCAACAACACCTGATCCATACGATAATCTTGCCATAACAAGAAGTCTTCCTGTTGGTTGGCATAGCGAGCGGAATATTGAGTCAAACCATAGTTCAGTAAGTCTGAAACATATTCTTCAAACTCTTGCTCCCTTTCACCTAACAGATGGATAACATCATGATCTATTTCTATCGCCCCACCTTCTTCCATAAATCTTAGAGCATGAGACAATTGCTCTGGCTGAAACCCTGCTATCTCTTTCTTGCATCTATCGTAGATAACTGATCGAGAAGTAATTTCCTCCAGCAGATACTTAGCTACCAAATACTCATGCTCTCTTACCAACGGCAGAAGACTGGAAAGATAATCGATGCACATCACCTGAGCATCCGAGAAAGCAGGCAAAGCAGTCTCTTCTATGCCTTTCAGAAATCCATAATAAGAATTCGTTTTCTTGCCACCTATTTTTATCTTCATGAACTTCAGAAGATTAGGAGCATAGTCGCTATTCATATAGTCCATGTGACTTGGATAGGAAGGAGACTTCAGGTAAGCCTTGAAATTCTGATAATCCATCTTCAGATAATTGATGCGATTAAAATTCTCGCTTTCTATCTTATCTATAATTTCCTCTTTCGACAGGTCGTCTATATGTATCTGCACTCCATAGTCTTCCAAGCCTAGGGTTCGGAAATCATTCTTTACCATAAACTTCAACAGCTTCTTCTCCAATATGGAGTTTCTTGATAAACTGCCTAGTGCAAGAGCGATATGCACACTGCGCTTGTAGCTATTGCCGATGAAATCAAGAATAGTTACATAAGGTTTGTTTGGATATTTACGAAGACCGCGGCCTAGTTGCTGCAAGAAGATGGTACTTGACTCCGTTGGACGCAGAAACAACACCATGTTCACGCCTGGAATATCCACACCCTCATTCAATATATCTACAGCAAAAAGTATCTCAAGTTCTTTTTGGTCATCTTGCAAATCATTATAGGCACGGAGTCGTTCACCTGTTTTGTTCTTTCCACTGAGAAATGCGGTATGATAGTAATCACCCAGATTATCAGCCATCATGCGGGCATGCTGGATGTTTCTGCAGAAGGCCAACGCCTTCAGCTTCTGTCCCTCCTTGCGATGCTTTTCTATCTGCTGATGAACGAACTCACAATTCTCCGGCATGGATATTTGAGCTATCAACTTACGTTCACCCGAACTGGTAAGACCATAATCCACCAGTTCGTCACGGATGCCATAATAATGAAATGGTACTATCAGGTCGTTGATGATGGCATCTCTCAATCGCAGTTCGTATGGAATATTATTACCAAAGAGCTCTACCACATCCTGATTATCCATACGATTCTCCGTGGCAGTCAGACCCAACAAGAACTCAGGCTCAAAATAATCTATGATACGGCGATAACTATCTGCTACAGCATGGTGACACTCATCTATAATGATATAGTCAAACTTCTTTTTATCAAAGAGTTCCAAAGAACGGCACATTGACACATTGGTAGAAAACAAGAAGTCTGCTTCTATCTCTTTTGACTCACCAGTATATAGTCCACAAGTCTTTGCTCCGCCAAAAACTTGCTGAAAGGTATCAAGTGATTTCTTCAAGATGGACCCCTCATGCACAATATACAGCAGTCTATCAGGATTGAAATTCAGAGCATCAAATGCTGCCAAATATGTTTTACCGGAACCTGTTGCTGAAATAACCAATGACCGAGTTACTCCAAGCGCTCGATTTCTGTTCAGTTCTCTCAAGGCTCGTCGCTGCATATAGTTAGGCTTTATGTCCCTATCTGCCAAGTCATAGTCCATATCCCAACGTTCGATAGCAAAGCTGATTTTTGTAGAGTACGAATTAATCAAGTCCTGCGACAGAGTATATGTTTTCTGCCAAAGGTCCTCATATTCAGCCATAGCCTGCAAATAAGCGGAGTTCTGCTTATTACAGTTTACCACTAAATCCCATTCTATATTTTTCAACAAGGCGTAACGAGTAATATTGGATGAACCAACTATCATCTCCACAGCATCACCCAAATCAAACATATATCCTTTGGTATGGAATCCATTTTTGGTATAATCTTTCTTATTCTGAAAGCATTCATCATCCAAATGGCATTCAAAATTGGAATGTTCCGAAGCCAATCTTAAGAAGAAATTCAAAGATTCTATATCCGTGAAATTTTGATAGGTAGATGTAATCAACCTTCCCCTTGCACCACGCTCAATGGCTGCCTTGATGTCCTTGGACAAGAGTATCAAGCCAGCTTTTTTGATAAAGCTGACAGAGAATTCAAATGAAAGGCACTTACGCAGATTCATCTGAATAGTTGACAGGAATGTCGTCTCGGTATAATTAGTTAAGAATCTTGATTCCATATCTTAAGTTTTTTAATCATTATAATGGTTTCACAAAGGTACTCATTTTTGTTGATATTAGCAAAGAAATTGGGAATTATTTGTTGGAATAGGATATAAAACACAGTAAATGGCTATGCTATATATGGTGTTAGCACATGCCATATATGGTGTTAGCACATGCCATATATGGTGTTAGCGCATGCCGTGTATGCTGATAGCTTATGCCGTGTATGCTGATAGCTTATGCCGTGTATGCTGATACCAGCAGCCTGCAATGCTGATACCAGCATCAGTTAACGCTCATATCAGCGTCAGCTATCGCTCATATCAACAATTGGTGATGCTGATAGGAGCATGAAATTGAGGACATATTTCCGTATTATAAATACGTGAAAAGTTTTAATTTTTGCTGCAACATCCGCCACGCTCTTGTAAATTATTGTGTATATGATTGTTATGCGTGGCATAGGAACAAAATTATCTGCCACTTGCTGCCACGTTCTGCCACAAAACTGGTAAGCGGCTCCGCATTTATACCTTGCCCATTATCGTAAAAGTTCTTACCTTTGC
>URLG01000048.1 GCA_900548535.1 Candidatus Segatella intestinihominis
TGTGGTCAACGGCAAGGTTGGTCTCCTCGAAGATAGGTGCCAACTCAAACTGGTTAGGTGCTACCTCGTTGTGGCGAGTCTTGCAAGGGATGCCAAGCTCAAGAGCCTGAACCTCCAAATCCTTCATGAATGCCTGTACACGCTCAGGGATGGCGCCGAAGTAGTGGTCGTCCATCTGCTGGTTCTTGGCTGAGTCGTGACCCATCAAGGTGCGACCTGTCAACATCAAGTCTGGACGTGCGGCATACAAACTTTCATCTACCAAGAAGTACTCCTGCTCCCAACCGAGGTTGGAGATAACCTTCTTTACGTCTGGGTTGAAGTAGTGGCAAACGTCTGTGGCAGCCACGTTTACAGCGTGCAATGCACGGAGCAATGGAGCCTTGTAGTCAAGAGCCTCGCCGGTATATGAGATAAATACTGTAGGAATACAGAGTGTATCGTCGATGATGAACACAGGAGATGTTGGATCCCATGCAGAGTAACCGCGAGCCTCGAAGGTAGAGCGGATACCGCCAGATGGGAAAGAAGATGCGTCAGGCTCCTGCTGAACGAGCAACTTGCCTGAAAATTCCTCTATCATACCACCCTTGCCATCATGTTCTATGAAGGCATCGTGCTTCTCGGCAGTACCTTCTGTCAGTGGCTGGAACCAGTGAGTGTAGTGTGTTACCCCGTTCTCGTCTGCCCACTGCTTGATGCCTTTGGCTACGGCGTTGGCTATGTTACGGTCGAGACGTGCTCCGTTGTCGATGACATCTACCAGTTTCTCATAGACATCTGCAGGGAGATACTTGTACATCTTCTGGCGGTTGAATACTTTCTTACCAAAGAATTCACTTGGTCGCTCACTTGGAGCAGCCACTTCTACAGGCTTTCTCTTAGAAGCCTCTGCAACAGCTTGAAATCTTAAGTTGCTCATACCTTTATAATGTTTAATTAATAATGTTCAAAAGTTTATTGTTATTTGCCCAGCCACTTGGTAATTCTCTCCATGGCCTCTAGGCAATCTTCTCTCTCGCCAAAGGCGGTGAGGCGGATGTAGCCTTCGCCCGATGGACCGAAACCTACGCCTGGGGTGCAGACTACGCTGGCTCCATAGAGCATCTCTTCGAAGAATTTCCAACTTGGCGTGTTGTTTGGTGTCTTCACCCACAAGTAAGGGGCGTTCTCGCCACCATATACATGCAGACCTAGCTTCTGGAGCTGCTCTCTCATGATGCGGGCGTTCTCCATATAGTAATGGATGGTAGCCTTCACCTGCTCTTTGCCCTCTGGGGTGTAGATGGCCTCGGCTGCTCGCTGGCTGATGTAGCTGGTACCATTAAACTTGGTACACTGGCGGCGATCCCAAATCTGGTTGAGTGCCACTTCCTGTCCGTCCAATGTCTTTGCCTTCAGGTCTTTTGGTACGATGGTGTATCCACAGCGCACGCCGGTGAATCCAGCAGTCTTGGAATAGCTGTGGAATTCTATCGCCACCTTTCTGGCTCCACGTATCTCATAGATAGAATGTGGTATCTCTGGGTCTTGGATATATGCCTCGTAAGCAGCGTCGTAGAGGATGATGCTCTCGTTCTTGAGCGCATAGTTCACCCATTTTCTGAGTTCCTCTTTGGTAATCACCGTACCCGTTGGGTTGTTTGGATAACAGAGGTAGATCATGTCTACACGGTGGTCTGGTATCTGAGGGGTGAAATTGTTGCCCTCCTCGCATGGCATGTAGGTCACGTTGCTCCACTTGCCATTCTCGAAGACACCCGCTCTGCCTATCATCACGTTGCTGTCGATATATACCGGATAGATAGGGTCGGTTACGCCGATGTTGTTATCCCATCTCAATATCTCCTGGATGTTGCCCGTATCGCTCTTGGCTCCATCATTCACAAACACCTCGTTAGGGTCCAGGTGGATGCCACGAGGCAGGAAGTCGTTCTTGATGATGGCCTCACGGAGGAAGTCGTATCCTCTCTCAGGTCCATATCCTCTGAAAGATGCCTGTACTGCCATCTCATCCACTGCCTTGTGCATTGCCTGTATGACGGCAGGGCAGAGAGGTTGGGTTACGTCGCCGATGCCCAGGCTAATCACTTTCTGCTTAGGGTGGGCAATCTTGTAGGCGTTTACCTTCTTTGCGATGTCGGCAAACAAGTAATTGTTAGCCAACTTCAGGAAATGTTCATTAACTAATGCCATATTGTTGTTCTCCTTTATTAATATATTTAAGTTTGCTCTTATTTACATTGAACTTTGAGATTTGAACATTGAACTTTGAGATTTGAACATTGAACTTTATGATTACTGTTGAGATTGAACTTTTTATCTGTCATATTTTCGTAAGACATATCATACAGTTCCAAGTTCAATGTTTCAAGTTCAAAGTGCTTCGTTTCAAGTTCAAAGTGCCTCAATTTCTCCCTCGAATGCGAAAGCGGCAGGTCCTGTCATGTATACGTGGTCGTCGGCCTCGCTATATTCGATGTGGAGCGTTCCTCCGTCCATCACGATGCTGCTCTGGCGAGAAGCTCGCTTGGTCAGGGCGGCGGCTACGGCTGTTGCACAAGCTCCCGTGCCGCATGCCATAGTGATTCCGCTTCCCCTTTCCCAAACTCGTGTTCTTATTATGTCAGTGTCTGTAACCTGTGCAAATTCGATGTTGCAGCGCTGAGGGAAAGCTTTGTCCCTTTCCAGGATTTTGCCGTAATGGGCGATGTCGAGGGTGTCGATGTCATCCACGAAGGTTACGAAGTGGGGATTGCCCATGCATACGTAGGTGCCTTCAAACTCTCTGCCATCAGCCTGTAGGGTGGATGGACCGATAAATTGCTCAGCGTTTTCTAGTCTTGGCTTGAGCATATCGACCGTCACCGATTCCACAACTTTGTTGTCCTGAATATGTAGTTTCAGTATTTTGATGCCCGATAGTGTCTCCAGTCGGATGGTGTCTTTTCGGGTCAAACCTTTCTCGTACAGATACTTGCCGATGCATCGGCTTGCGTTTCCGCACATCATCGCTTCTGAGCCATCGGCATTGAAGATGCGCATCGAGTAGTCTGCTCTCCTGCCATCGTGTGGCTTGCCGATGAGAACCAGTCCGTCGCTTCCGATGCCTGTATGGTAAGCACTCCAAGCGATTGCCGCCTTCTCTGGGTCGGGGATGTCATATAGCTCGGTGTCTACATAGATGTAGTCATTGCCCGCCCCGTGCATCTTGGTGAAATGAACTGTTTCTTTCATATTGCGTTGTCCTTTAAGTTTGACTTTTCTCTTCTATCTCTCATGTCTTATCCTTGATGCTTTGGATTTGACTTTTTGTTAGCCTTTCGAAAGTTTCGATGACTATTTGTTTGATTACGGTTGCAAAATTACAACTTTTTGTTTGAATACGCAAGAAATATTATGCATAAAAAGATGAATATTTTTGCTTGTCTTTCAATTTGTAATGCTGTAATGCTCGATTGCTTACAATTTGTAAGAAGACGAGGATAGCTAATGATAAATCTAAAATATCTTGTAAAAAGAAGAAACCAAATGCTCTATAATAGCTTTATATGCTAATAAAATGTATTAATTTTGCAGCCGAAAACGAACAATGTGTCAAGTGAACGATTGCTTTTGCTAGCAAGTCGCATTTTGATACTTCGTTTGTAGGGAACAATCAATAAAAGTATTAACACATTATGCGCCAGGCTCGCATTTATCGTGGTGCGCGACAAGAACGTGGAGGGTGCGCTCTATGGCGACTGGCATCAGCTCTGGATCCAGATAGTTGCCACCGTGGTGAGCATCGTGTTTAGTACCATCGTCACCTTTATATTATTTAAGGTGGTGGATAAGTTGGTCGGCATCCGTGTAGACAAGCGAGTAGAGGAGGTGGGTCTCGACATCTACGAGCATGGTGAGAGTGCTTACAGCAACTAATTGCGAAATTCGATTATCAGCATAAAATTTAGGTCAATGGTGTTTCATTTTGAGGAATGAAACACCATTTTTTTATTGATAAATCCTCAACTTGCACAATGAAAATGCCACAACTTGCACAATGAAACTTTTAAGTTGTTGATATTCAATAATATTATGCCCACTATTTTCCCAAAGAATTCCTATATATAATAATGTGTAATCCCCGTTTCTCATAAAATCTTCTGGTTCTTTCCCTTTTGGGATAATTTTGCGAAAGTAATCAAATTAGCTGCTGGTCTGTGAACGCAGAAGGTTGATGCTATTTTGTCGGTGTAAATGTCGGTGTAAAATGTCGGTACAAATATTGTTTTGGCGGTAATGTGGCGGTAATAGTGGCGGTAATGCCGATGTAAATGTCGGAGACATGTCGGTAACATGTCGGAAAGAAAAATAATTGAAAACCAATATGTTATCGTTTTATGGGAAGTTGGTTACCGACAATAAATGTCGGAGACTTTGTCGGTAACCATGTCGGAGACTTCAAGAACGGAGAAAAGATTTGGCGGTAATGCAAAAAGCGGGTGTCATAAGGCACGAAGGTAAGGTTCATGTCGGTGTAAATTAGCTCTAATTGTCGGTGTAAAACTTAGATGTTTCTTTGGTGAAATAGTAATCTGCGCCAGCTTCATAGAAAGTTTTGGCAGAATAACATTCTCCATTGTTTCTCAAGAGATCATATCGAGTCTTTAGACTTACCTTGCTCTTTACTGCCGGCACAATTTCTAAGGTATAGAAGCCGTCAGCTTTGTTGCCGTTACCCGCTACAATATTGGAGGAGATTGGCCGTTCGACGATAGATTACTTCCTGCGAAAGGATATCAAAATTGGGCTTATTGATTCAAGCGTGAAGGAGGCTTCTACTGAAGATTCATTCCTCAACGTGAACCTTATCGTTGAAGATGGATTCCTGTGTGTTGCTACTATGCTCTTTTTCTGCAAGAAGCGTAGTAGTACCATTAACATCCTCTTGACCATCTTTAACACCTACTTCTCCATCTACATTCATATAGGCTCGACAAGAAACTCCTTGTCTAGGATGCTTCAAGGGCGCAAGGAAAAGGGAAGATGGGATGTAAAAAATGGCAGACTCAAAACAGAGTGAATTTGGTAGAATCGGTAGACTTTAAATATTTTCTGACAAATTGTGTTAAATATTCTTATAATAATACTTGAGAGTCCATTCTTTAAAGGAAATTCCAAATAAATGTTTTAATTTTGTAACGCACTATACTCGCAGAAAGCCTGAAGGGGTATGATGTGGGTGGGTGCTGTTTTTATAGAAAGAGCGTTTATCTGACGCTTGTCTTTGACTAGTCGTAATCTCGCAAATTACAAAATCGTCATTAGGCAAGACAACGATGAATGCTCACGGTAGGTATATTATGCCCTGCCGTGTGTTGTCGCATATGTACCCCGCGTGCGGTGGTGCGTCTGCGGCTGCTCGCGTATGGGATTAATATATGCCATGCGTGGGCTTTCTGCGTTGTCCGTCTCGACGATTTGGGCAATGCGAGAGCCTCGACTAGTGGGATGGGCAAAGGCGAATCCCACGCTTTTTTTTGTAAAGACATAACCAACAAACTATAACACTTGTCGGAGATTGGGGTTCTATCCGTATTTGAAAAGATAGAAACGTAAAATGTACAAGATAACATGGGATAAGGAGACTGGCGGAGTGCTGTTGCATTCACGCATCGTAGAGGGAACGCTTGGCATCTCCCCACGTCCTGTGTTCTTTGAAGAATTGGATCTTTTGGGGCTTGATAAGTTAGGTTGGACTTATCCCCATGCAAAAGAACCCATTATGTGGGCTATAAACAAACAGTATTGGTATCGTGGGGTGCGCTTTTTTGATGCCAAAGGTGCAGACATTTATACTAAACCCACATTGGAAATGCAACCAGGCATAGAACCGATGGATTTGAAACCAGTGGATGTCACGAAGATGCTCCAGCGAACCTCCGACCTTATGTTCGTCTTGGAGAACGAAGCCATAGAATTCATCCATGACACTTATCTGGCATACGCCAAGGTGAACAAGACATATGCCAAGGCGGATGCTAACAAACTCGACTTTGAGGCTATGGCGGAGCGTGTGGAGAAAAAGAGTAAGCAGAAGATGGCGGTGGTAAAACAAGATTGCGATTCCTTTGATATTATGCCACTTTCCACTGCCGAGAAGGAGGGAAAACGCGTGCTGCTTTCTACCAAAATCGACCGCTTTATTGCCAGTTTCTCTGGTGGTAAGGATTCACAAGTGGTGCTCGACCTTTGTACGAAAGCCATTCCGCCTACAGATTTTGAGGTGATATATAGCGATACGGGCTATGAGTTGCCTCCATCACTTACCTTATATAAAGAGGTGGAGAAATACTACAAGGAGAAATTTCCAACCCTCAACTTTCTGATGGCTCGTAACCATGAGTCTGTACTCAATTATTGGGATAAGATTGGCACGCCAAGTGACAATCACCGCTGGTGCTGCTCGGTAATGAAAACTGCTCCGTTATATAGAATGTTGATGTCTGGTACAGATAAACGACAAAAATTCTTAGCTTTTGAAGGAGTAAGAGCAGAAGAGTCAGTAAGTCGAAGTGAATATAATAGAATAGGTAAGGGAGTAAAACATAAATTTGTAGTAAACGCACGTCCAATATTGAGTTGGAATACAACTGAAGTTTTCCTATATCTGTTAGAACATGATTTGCATATAAATTCAGCATATCGTGTAGGAAAGCCTAGAGTAGGATGTGTCCTTTGTCCATTTGGTTCTCCCTGGGATGATATGATAGTCAATAATTGCTATTCAAATAATCTTAAGCCATTCTTGGATAGGATTGAATCAAATGTTGTTTCAAGAAAAATTCCAAATAAGAAAGAATATATTGCAGAGAGAAAATGGAAGCTAAGAGGCAGTGGTAAATTCTCTGAGGCTAAGACCTCCGTTTCGTTTTCTTCGTCTTCCAATAAATGGCAAGCAATAGTGAAAAGTGCAGAAAAAGAACTATTCACTTGGTTTCCAGTTCTTGGCAAGTATAGTATAAAGGAAAAACAAGAATTTATTATTGGTGAATTGGAGTTCAAACATGAAATATACCATTTTGAAATTCGTTTTGGCAAGAATTTGAATGATTTTACATTCACTTTGTATGACAATAATAATATACAACTAAGATATTATTTAAGACGAATTATCAATAAGACAGCGTATTGCATAAACTGTGAGGCATGTGAGTTGGAATGCCCTACAGGTGCTCTTTCTGTTTATCCAAAAGTGAATATAGACAAAGACAAATGTGTACATTGCCTCAAATGCTTGGAATATCATAATGTCGGTTGTATTGTGGCAGATTCAATGATTAAGCCAACAACTATAAAATTATCGAATATGAAAATATCAAAATATGGAACGTTTGGTATCCATCAAGAATGGGTTGACCAATATCTAACAGATACAGATTCTTTTTGGGAAGATAATTTCCTTGGTGTAAAACAAGTGCCAAGTTTTAAGGCATGGCTGAAAGACGCAGAGATTATTGATGAAAAATCAAAACTTACACCATTTGGTGAATTATGCGTTGAAATAAACAGAGAGAACACAACTCTTTTGTGGGAACTTATTCATATCAATTTGGCTT
Organism: Candidatus Segatella intestinihominis; assembly: GCA_900548535.1. GTDB lineage: Bacteria > Bacteroidota > Bacteroidia > Bacteroidales > Bacteroidaceae > Prevotella > Prevotella intestinihominis. Next base: position 7,602 of record URLG01000048.1, read on the forward strand.
ATAATAGTCCTTTAATGGGTTGGTTTTCTTCTTCTGTCGGCTTTAATACAGAGATAGGGAGAAAAGATTTGGACAAACTTGCTCTTGAGTATTTCCAACAGACATTCAAGGAAACGACAATTACATATGCTGTACAAGCTTTGGTGCAAACATTTAAGTATTCTCCTATTGGTGAAGACTTAAGACAGTTTGTGAGTCAAGATACAAAAGAAACATCTTTCCAAAGGTTACCCTATAACGATTTGAGTCCTGAGGCTGTTGCTTATTCTTTATACAAATACGCAGAGCAGAAAGGGATTAAAATGCTTAGAGTTTCCGACTTGTATCGTCCCGAGGAGGTTTGTGGAGTATATCGGGAATTTGGTATTAGCAAGGGTGAATTACAAAAGAAATTAAGATTCTTGTCTTCTGATAAGAACCGAGTGTTGGTTGCAGAGCTTGCCATGGGGTTAGACCACATTACCCTTCGGGATGACTTGGACCAATTGGTAGTGCTCAAATCTTTGCTTCAATAAAAAATGGATTAGCAACATAATAATCATATGCTTATGGCAACTAAGTATGACGACATCATAAAACTGCGTGGAGGCAAGGCTGCCTACGACATCGCAGAGGAAAAGCAGGGTGAATGGATTTCATTTATCCCTAACGAGCAATTCAATTCTGTATTGCGCACGGTCATCAAAAGCGTGCGCGGTAACGATATAGATAATCACAAGAGTTTCTGGATAAACGGAACATATGGTACGGGTAAGAGCCATGCTGTGGCCGTTATTAGCCACTTGCTCGGTGACGATGTAGAGGATATAAGAAATTGGGTGGACTACGAGTATAAGGAAAGTAAGTTTGATTCCATTCGTCAAGCCATTTACTCTCTCCGTGAATGCAAGCGGTTACTTACGGTTAAGGTGTATGGTCTAGGAGCCATGACACATCCTGGCGACCTTGCCCTTGTATTACAGAAAGCTGTTACAGAAACGCTCCGTAAACACAAGATAGAGATAGCTGTACCTACGGATTATGAAAACTACATTGAACAGATCCGGCAGAACCCAGAAATTTGGAATCACTTGATTGATACGCATACTGCTCTGTCGTCTGTTGTGTCAGATAGTGAACAATTGGTTGAGAGCCTAAAGACAGGCGATCTTGGCATCTTCCACAGAGTGACCGATACTTTGCGAGAAGCCCAACTTGACATCCGCCTGAACAATGACAATATCAAACAGTGGCTCACTGAGGTACAAGATCGTCTGGCAGAGTTGGGAACTTATAATGGTCTGCTCATTGTTTGGGATGAGTTCACCGACGTGATGACCGATGCCATCGGGGTTCCTGTATTGAAGCAGTTGCAGGAAGTAGCCCAGAAATTCATGAACGAGGAGAGCAATTCCTATATGTTCCTCATTTCCCATCCTTCGGCGTTCAACGGCATTGACTCAGACCAACTGAAACAAACCGACGGGCGTTATCACCGCATGAAATACAATATGGAATCGGTGTCTGCATTCAAGATAATGTCACGCAAGTTTGAAATAATCGACGAAGAGCGTCATCGACAAATGCGAGAGCAGTTCTATTCGATGAACTCCGAATTGCTTGACATATTTACCGCCACCAGCAATGATCAGCAGTCCACTCGGGAAGACCTCTTCAACCTTTATCCATTGCATCCTGGTACCGCCAACCTCGCTACTCATTATGCCACGGTGGTAGGTTCGTCAAGCCGTAGTGTATTTGAGTTCTTGGGGCAGAACGATTCTATCCGTGAATTTCTCGACAGTGAGGATCGATTTCAGAACCGTGATACAATCACAGCAGACTACCTGTGGGACTATGTGCTAAAAGTGTTCCAGGATGATGTGACGAACTATGGAGCAGTAACCGAACGTTACAACTCTTATAAATTACAGGTGAGCAATGAGGGAGAAGCCCATTATGCAGTATTCAAGGGTATATTGTTGTTGAACGCTTTTAACAATGTTTCTGGCGAAAACAACAACGGACTTGTGACTCCGTCAGAGGACAATATCCACGCTCTCTTTGCTGGAACTCGATATGATAACGAAGTGGATGAAGTTCTGCAATGGTTTAATGAGCAGGGTATCATCCAGCGTGCACCGGGTGGTCTCTACTCCGTACAATTTTCAGCTTTACCTTCAGGAGAGATAGAAGAGAAGAAAACTGAAATGCGTAGCGTGCAGTATCGTTATACCAGCCAGATACTCAACTTTTCAGATGCCGCAAGCATCTCTTTCGAGAAGAAGATGATGCAGAAGGTGATACGTCCATATAACTTCAAGTTCTTCTCCGACCAGCAAAACGATGCAGTGCTTCGTAATCAAATCAAAAATGCTAGAAAAGACACTAAGACGAGTGCCCTTTTCTTTGCCCTGCTCATGGCAAGAAACAACACGGAATTAGGTGTACTCCGTAGCTTTGCAGAGAAGTGTGCAGAAGATGAAAATGACAAGGACTTGAAGAATATCGTGTTCTTGGTGTTTGATGAGGTACTTACTGATGCCAAATACGAGCAGTTCATAGAGTATCAAGCCAACTATGCTTGTGCCAGTAGCCATGGTTTCATCGATCAGCAGAAAGTACATCGTGATCATGCGGTGTCGATGGTTAAGGAATGGATGGACAACGTTCAGCGTGGCAATGCCATCGTCTATATCAATGGCGTAGAGAAGCAACCTATCTCTGTAAAACATCTGTCGACTATCGTCAATGGTGTGATTGCTCCGACCATATTCCCATATGGTCCTGATGCTTGCGAACTGTTGCGTCAAAAGACACCTTCTACATTCTGGCGTCAACAAAACTCAAAGGAGATTGTTCGCACCTTCATCTTTGCCACTTCGAAAGAAGAACTTACGACCATAACCGCACAGATGCGCCCAGTACAATATCTAGTGCAGGAATGCCTGGATGACAATATGGAGTGGAAGAGTGATATACCAGAGAACCATCCGTTCAAAGTCGTATATGACAAGGTGCAGAGCATTATTAAGTATGCAGACAAGAGCCTTCCTTTCAACTTTGATGATAAGTTCTCTGTGCTTAAAAAGCCGCCATACGGACTTTATGGAAGTTTTGCACCTATGGCAATGATGGCATTCGCCTTAAAGCCATGGGCTAACAAGATATTTGACATGCAGGGAAAGCCGCGTGATAAGAATGCCTTGATTGATGACATCGTGTGGCTCTTCAAAGTATGGGATGATAAGAAGTCAAATTCAAAGCTCAATTTCAAGTTTCAGACACCTGAGGAGGGCAAGTTGTGCAAAGATCTCATCTCGCTCTTCAAACTCACCAGTAAGGATAATGCATATTCCGACGTGTCGAGTTTGAAGGATGCCCGATATGCCATTACGGCAGAATTCCTTGGTAAAAAAGGATATCCGCTCTGGTCGATAAAATACGCTTCTGAACAGGCTTTTTCAAGTCTGCCAGTTATTATGAAAGTTAATGATGAAGAGCGAAAATTGATAGACAACATTGTGACTATCTGCATGGAACGTGACTTGCGCAATCCTGCTTTGGTGAAGGAAACGATAGACCTAATCTCAGAGTTGCGTATAGAGATGAAGAATATCCTCAATGTAGATGCTGCCTTTTCTGATGGTTTCAAAAACTACTTGATGCAGCTTGACTTTATCAACATACAGGAAAATGAAGTGGATGAGGTGAAGCATTTCATCGAGCAAAACCTTCAGTCAACGGTCGGGTACTGGACTGAAGAGGAAGTAGAGAAGAAAGCCTTGCAGTGGAAATCTTCAAAAGCTCCACAGCAACAGACAGGTCCACTGACATCCCCAGTCCCACCATTATCATCTGTGGTAGGAAAATATCCACCGATAACTTCCGTGCCCTCTGTCAATTTAGATATTGTTGCAGAAAAACGCAAGCAAGCAAAGAGTCATATAGCCAATATTGCTACCCTCGATGATGCTATCGCTTTGCTCAATAAACTTTGTGACGAAGCTGGAGAATGGTTGTTGGACAAGATAAACAGTTAGACGCCAATGTACAAGGAATTCAACTCATTGCAAGACCTTTATCAGGAGATAGAGGCCGATAAAAATTGGACGGGTGCGGAGAGTTCTCTTCGCAACCGCTATCCCATACGCTTTGTGCTGTTTGAGAATTTTGGCGATTTCGGTGAGTTTATCCAAGTGTGCCAAGACCATGACGTGTTTGTGCAGAGTATAGAGAAGTGGATGAGCGACGGACAAGACGATAAGTTCATCACCTATTCGCAACTGGCAACTATGTTTGAAGCTTACATCAAAAGTTTGCCTGCAAATGATTTTGTTATTGCGCCATTCTCGGAGATAACTCGCTTTTATGACAATATGCATTATGCCGAGTTTGACTCATTATTGAAAACAATACGTCTTGTGCAGTCGCCTGAAGAAGCCCAACGAGACCATCAACGCATCTATGTACCCATCATAGGTATGCAGAGTAAGGTGAGCAAGTTCAAAGATGACCCAAACATTCACATTTGGGAATACCATTCTGGGGCAGAGAGCAAAAACTATAGGTTGGTGTTGACATCAGGAACAATCTACGGAGTAAAGGGATTGGAAAACAAGTTTAGTATCTGCGAGAATCTGCGACAGTGGATTTCACTTTGGAAGAAAGTAGGAGCTAAGGTGAAGCAGCAAATCATCTGCTCATCGAAGTGTATCTTTGCCTATGCCGGCAATGCGCAGCCAGACAACGCCTTCGACTATACCCTTTGTCATAATGCTTTTGAATTCTTGAGCAAAGGTCTCGATATAAATTTTGGAGAGCTGACTGCTGAGGAGGAAGATATGCCATTTTGGGAACAGTTGGCTTCAAACATCGACATAGAGGACTTTGACTTCGAAACATTTGTCAATAAGCGGTTCAATACATCTAATCTGAATGACGGTATAGCTTTCGTGCAGACGTGGTTCGAGTATAAGGATAGCTTCTCACGTTGGTTGTTGAAAAGCTATTTCTTGTGGAAAACCGCTGTACCGACCTATCTGACGAGGGTGTTGAGAAACTGTAAAACACAAAGTACGTCAGATTTGTTTTCTCAGTTGGCTACCCAAGTGTTTGACGAACCACAGGATGACGCAAACCTTAAATTGCGCAGGCTATTGCTCAAGGAAGCCCAAAAGCATGATGTGCAGATTACCCATCTGGCAGAGCAAAAGGTAAAGGCCAAACTATTGGCTATGGCTGCTGACCCCGAACGTGGATGCTATTATGCTATGAAATATATGACATCACTCACGCTTTCGGAACAATACCTGATGACAGAATGGGTGGGGCAAGGCAGGATAGACGAGAAAGACATTCAAACATTAATGCCTTCGCTTTGTTCTTATCTTGCACCGCTGAGCATCCAGTTGAGTAACTCTTTCACATGGGTCAATGATTATTTCCGTGAGTACACGCACTCGAAGATAGCCAATAAAGCCAATGACAGTTTACGGCAGATGTTGAAGGAACGCAATGCGTCGCAAGCGGCTTTCGAGGCTTGGAGAGATAGCTTCAAAACCGTAAAAACCATCCTGTATAATCGTCAAGATATAGACATATATTATTGGATAGACGGATTAGGTATAGACTGGATTCCGTTCATAATAAATGTAATAGATAAGCATAGGGTAGATGGGGTATTTCTCAACGAGGTGTATGTTGCTACATCACAACTTCCGTCAGTAACTTCTGTCAATAAGGTAAAATTGGAAGAATTGATAGGCAATAAGCTGGAAAAAATAGGAGATATTGACAAGTTCGCTCATACACAGAAAAACTATCCTGCCTATATCATAGATGAGTTGCATCTTGTGGAAGATGCCATCACCCAAGTGTTGTCGCAGTACAATGGTAAGAAGATAGCCTTTGTTTCTGACCATGGCATCAGTTATATGGCACAATTTGGCAATGGTCTCAACCTTGCAGGTATAGAACCAGACCATTCAGGAAGATGTGCGGTATGGACAAAGGGAAATCCAACTGTGGATTGTAACTATATGATCTTACAGGACGGAAAAAGCATCTGTGCTCTCAACCACAATTCCCTTTCCTCAAAAACGCCAATGGGACAAGGAGCACATGGTGGTGCTACGCCTGAAGAAGTATTGGTGCCAATCATCATTGTTTCAGGACAGAAAAACGCCAATGTATATTCGGTCAAACTGCTAACATCAGATTTGGTGGCATCAAGTCCTACTGTAAAATACAACATCAAGGGCTTGAGCAGTATCGATACGCCAAAAGTAATTTACAATGGCGTTGATTATCTGCTCCACAAGAAACAAGGCGACATATACGAAAGTGAAAGGCTGAATCTTGTAGGAACAGCCACAAAAATCACTCTCGTAATAGGAGATTTCAAACAGACAGACCAAATAGACATCAATATGGGTGCCCAAGAGGATGACTTATTCGGATTTTAACTATGCAGACATTAACAATACAGAAAGTCAGAGAGCAATTTGCTTCTATGGCTATATATAAGGACCCAGCGTCAACCAATAGCTTGTTTGCTGGTCGCAATCTTCCCTCATTTGTGAAGGACTTCATTCTTAAACGATACATCAACGATGACGGTTCTGTAAATCGTTCAGGATTGACAGGTTTTCTTGACATGGTGATACCGCAGAAACAAACGGAGGTGAAAGACCGTTTGGCATCTGGGGAAGAGTTGACACTTCTCTCCCGATTTATCATTTATATTGACTTGGTAAAGGGCGTGCGTCGTTTTGGAATTCCAGACCTTGGCATCAAAATCAATGAGGGACAGATTCCAGAATATGTGTACAAGAACCATCAGGGAGAATTGGTGGACGGCGAAAAATGGGGCATCATTAAACTGTCAGTCCTTCCTGATGAGGACGGAAAGAAAAATCATGTGGAAATGGTAGACTATAAGCCTTTCAAACCATATCGTTCTGTAGATATCGACTATCTGAGAGGAGCGAGGACTGCATTTTCTACGTCTGAATGGATTGACGTATTGCTGTCAGCAATGGAGTATGAGGCTGATGGGTTTGAGACTATGACACAGAAAGTGGAGTTTCTAAGTAGATTGCTCATTTTTGTGGAACCCCGGCTTAATGTCATAGAACTGGCACCGAAAGGTACTGGCAAATCGTTTGTTTTTGGCAATCTTTCCAAGTATGGTTGGCTTGTGAGTGGTGGCAAGGTTACACGTGCTAAGTTGTTTTATGACAAGGCCAAACAACAGAATGGTATCATCAAGAACCATGACTTTACGGCATTTGATGAGGTACAGACTATTATTTTTCAAGAGCCGGCTGAGATACAAGCTGCTTTGAAATCGTATTTGGAGAGTGGCAAAACAACCATTGACAATAACGAGTTTAGTTCGGAATGTGGGTTGATGATTATGGGTAACATTCCTCTCAACGAGCAACGACGTCCTATGAACTATCGTTATTTTGACTCTTTGCCACAATCGTTCAGAGAGTCTGCTTTGCTTGATCGTTTTCATTGCTTCATAGAAGGTTGGAATCTGCCACGTATCAACAAAGGAATCATCTACAAGGGGTGGACGCTGAATGTGGAATATTTTTCAGAAATACTACATTCGCTTCGCACGCAGAACGTTTATGGTTTATTGTTTGATGAACTTGTGGCTTGCGACAAGAATGCTGATACTCGTGATTTCAACGCAGTGAAACGTATTACAGTGGCTTATATGAAGCTGCTCTTTCCACATTGGACACATGTAAGTGATGTAAATCTTGACGATTTTGATACCTATTGTCTGCAACCTGCTGTTCGTCGCCGTGGTATCATCAAGGAACAATGTCATTATATAGATGTAGAGTTCAAAACCGACATGCCTCATTTCTGGTTGAAGGGAAATAGTGGGGGAGATGTTAATGGTGTTGTAGAGAATACTCTTTTTTAAAGTTAGAAGGTACAGATATGACAAGAGAAGAGAAAATTGCAAAACTCAGCAAAATACGTGTCGTGGTTACAGACATCATTGCGACGTATGACATGGGCTTGGAATTTACGACTATGACCGCCAAGGGCGTGACAACTCAGATGGGCAACATAGGGCAATGGCCATGTTTCGTATTCAATCTCAAGGATGAAAAACTGCGGCAAGTTGTGGATGCATTGAGAATAGGCAAGAAGGTCTGTAATGATGAAATTCTGAATTCTTTGTTGGGGATAACGTTGACAACGTATCGCGAATCATATCTTGAAGAATATTGTATAACTGAGGAACGATTAATTTCAGAGATTCTTCGGCAGATTCGTGAGAATCTCAAAGGTATTCAAGGATTAGTGGATAGATTATATACCTATGCCACACTTGAGAGTTGGAATTTGCAAATTGAATTCTTTGCTACAGAGGAGGCGCTCGCAGACTTCTTTATTGAAAACTGGGGGACTGCGGAAGAATCCTATGAGTATATGTTAGACGAGGAGTTGGATGTCTACTACGATTGTGCAGAAAAAGAGAATTTCTACTCTTTGCCGTACACGAAAATAGGTTTCAATGAATAATAATAATTGTCGTTTCCTTCAAGACGAATGTTATAATGGGTAAAGGCATTTCTATATAAAAGCAAAAGTCCCATCCAGGTTCACTCTTAATAAGGAAATTGTAAAGTAAAAAGTGGTTTGTCGGAATTTCCGACAGACCACTCAACCTTGTGTTTTATAGGGAAAAACGCAGAGTAAAGGTGTGAAAAACTACAATCTTGATGTTATTATCTATGGGGGTATCGTGTAAAAACGATTAAGGTACATGTTTCCGTCTCCTCCAGCCACCGCATTCGACTCCTTCGGTCACCGCATTCGACTCCTCCAGTCACTGCATTCGACTCCTTCAGCTATCGCATTCGTCTCCTTCAGCCACTGCATTCGACTCCTTCAGCCACCGAATTCGTCTCCTTCAGCCACTGCATTCGACTCCTTCGTCTAATGCAGCCGTCTCATTCTGCCAACTCAACCGTCTCCTTCTGCTAACTCAGTCGTCTCCTTCAGCCACCGCAGCCGTATGTGTCAACTCAATGAAGTAGATGAACTCGTGAAATGAAGTGGATGAACTCGCATAATGAAGTTCATGATTTCTGTATAATAATTAATACATGCGAATGGTAAAGCAAAAAGTGGTTGTTCGGAATCCGAACAACCACTCTACATGTTGCTGTTTTTCTATTCTTATTGCCACATCTATCACAAATGCATTTAACTCTCTGATTATAAGTGAATAAAGCGTGGCAGTAAGCGGTGTTTCTATTGCCACCTAATGCCACGCATTGCCACACTCTTTTTATGAGGGAATGAGATGAAAAGGGAGAGAAATTATTTTCTAACTACCAGATACTCAGTACCAAATCTTGTTCTTCTATTCTTCAAACCTTCAATATTCTGAAGTTCTCTGCCCAATTTCTGTATACTCGAAACCTGGAGAGAAGAGCCGAATTTCTGCTTCAAAATGTCGAAAATGGCGGCTGCCATCAGATATTCGCCCTCTTCCGGGGTACTTGCAGGTTCGAAAACCTGCAGAAAACATTGCTTGATAGGGGAAATCTGCTCAAATTGTCTGTTATGTTGCATGATGATGGCGGTTTCCTTGGCGTCGAAATAGGATTTTTCGCCACGCTCCAGAGCTTGCATCGCCTGTGCATAAAGCTGCTCATAGTTCAGTCTGCCACTCACATCGATAGGTCCCGTCAGTTCTACTCCCAGGAAACGGCGGTTGCCGGATGGGTCGGAAAGAATATCGGTCATGTTGCTCGTGGCGATGAAGGAGGCCAGACGAGGAAATTCCTGTACATGACTTCCGTATGGCGGCTTGATTTTTACCGTAGGCAACTGCAGCAGATTCTTCAGAAAACCCTGCTGAACCTGTGGCGAAATCTGATTGAACTCATCGAGATTGATAAGCAGAAACTGTGACATCGCCTGCAATACCTGACGCTTTTCTGACAGAATCATATTGTCGGTAAAGCCCCACGATAATTCGGTAGGGATGAGACGGCGACAGAAGGTGCTCTTGTTGTAACCTTGCTTGGAAATGAGCAGCGGCATGGTACTGTTGCCATATTGACGGCGATACATGCCGCGCCACTGGTCAACCATTCCCAGAAACCAGGTGTAAAACCAGTCTTCCCAGTGTGGATTGTTGGTGGGTACGGTCCGAGCCAGGGCACGGATGCGGTCCTTGCCGTCCCATTTTCCCAGACAGTCATAGAGATAGGACTCTATTGGGCTGTAGTTTCTGATGCGGTCTGACTCTAGAAAATTCCTTACATCCTTGATGCTTACGTGGATGTCGGCTATCTGAACATCCAGCGTCATGCTTTTCTGCACACGGGCATCTACCGGTCTAAAATCGCCAACCCATGAATTGTTTGGGCGGTATTCGGTATATTTCATCACGGTATTGTAACGGAACTGGTACCGGCTCTCTAGGTATCTGATCATCTGCAGAATTGCGGCACGGCCTTTTCTGGCTGAGGCTGATTTCTCCGTCTTTCTGTCTTTGGAATGGGTATCGTAAGCGGTGCCCACTATCTGGCGGAGTTTCTCTTCTGTCACATGTCCCCAGTTGTTGCGGCGGATATGGATGAAAGCTTCTTCTTCGCTGAGGCCCTTGTTGCAGAGCTTGATGGCGATGGCTGAGAAACCGGCAAGGGACCGGTCTTCATCGTTCTGCCATGAGATGTTGGCTTTTTTCATCTCTTCCTTCGTCTCTTCTGCTGCCTTGCGGTAAAGAAACTCATAGTCATCGTATGTCTTTAAATCGTCTACGTTTTTAGGGGCTAAGGCAACCTTCTTCCTATTTTGAGAGATGCGCATCGCCACTGCCTTGCTGTTATAATAAGGAGAGACATCCAGCGTAAGCATGAAGTTGGATGCCAATGATGGCTTTTCGGGTTTGATGGCTGCCTGTACCTGCGACTGGTAGAGCGTCTTTACCTGTTCGTAGGCAGACTGGTAGAGTAAGTCGGCGTCGGCTTCTTTTGTCGGGATTTTTCCTTCTTCGTTGCAGATGCTTACGAGCACGATGAGGCTTCTTCCGTCGGCTCCTTCGAAGGCAGCGAAGGTCATCGGCAGCAGACTGACCGTCTTCTTGACGGCATCTTTTTCCTGGTCCGACATGAGGTTGATGAAGTGGAGCATCACCAGCCCGTTTGATTTCTGGAAGACGAGATTGCCGCTTTCATCCTTGTTGAATTCTGCGGCTGGATAAACGTGCTGCCATTCCTTGATGCCTTTGTAGTATTGGTAGTCGGCTTCCATGAGCGGCACACTCATTCTGAAATTGGTTACACTCAGTTTGGCATCATCTTTAGCGATGCGCTCCAGAAACCGTTCTATGGTTTTCGAACTGACCATCAACTTGTTCTGCTTGCTGGTTCTTGTAATAGTAAACTTCATATTTCTGCTAATTTGTTGATAGGGTGATACTTAGGGTTGCCGATGGTTTTGCCCAGCTTTGCCCAAGGCGTTGGGCAAATGTGCCCGGCTATGCTGGTCATTCGTGACCAAAGCGTCGGTCATCCGTACCCGTGTACGTGGGTGCGGATGCTCATGTACGTGGGTTTGAGTGACCACGTACACGGGTAAATTCTTTAATCGGCGTGCGGCTGTTAATAGTTAACCTCTTCTGCATACCGGTCGAACCTCATGTTGGTGTATCCATGTTGCTGGCACCATTTCAGCACGTACTGCTGTTGTTCAAGCACGAGTCCTGTCTGTCCTAATTTATAGCGATAATATGAAGTCTTGCTTCCGAAGTAGGAAGTCATGTGTATTCTGAAAGCGGCTTCGTCTTTACGTTTCAGTTCTTCAAGAATATTCATAAAGCCGTATGCCATTTTCATCATCTGTAGCTGCAGGAAATGTTCGCACTTGTTGTCGTGGTAGGCATCGGGATAGATGGCGTAACCTTTGGTCTGTTCCGGATTCTTATAAGTCACGGACAGATAGTGTGCACATTCCTGTGCCAGAGGACATTGCTGGTTGAAGCAATAGTTCCATGAGTTGTAAACATCTCCTTTAGCGAAGTAGAGTCTGACTAAATCTGCTTGTGTCATTGGTTTTTTGGTTTAAATTGTATAAAAAGTGGTTTCACAGGAGTCGTTAGCTTCTACGTGGAATCGGCAGGAATTTTTCCTGTTGGTTGCAAAAATACAAAAATTGTTCGAAACCGCAAGTCTTTTTCTCCACTTTTTTAATGTTTTTCGTCGAAAACAATAAGTATTCCTCTTCTTTTTCGCTGAGAATCCCCTGCTTTTCGCCCTTGCGTGGCATTAGGTGGCAATAGGTGGCAATAGAAAATGCCCTTACTGCCACGCTTAAATAGCTAAAAACCAATTGGCTAACTTGAAGTGTGGCAATAGTGGCATTAGTTTTAGAAAAACTTTCTCATATATAGGCTTTCCTCTTTTACTAATAAATGTTATATTCCCGCCATTCCTTTCCCAAATCATTTGTTTTCTCCCGAATTTACAGTACTTTTGCAGAAAGTATCTAATTAAAGATTAAAAGTGCGATTTATAATAAGGTATAGATTATGCAATACAAGAATATCATATTTGATTTGGGTAATGTCCTGGTGAAGCTCAATCCGGAAGGATGCATCGGGGCTTTCAAGGCGATAGGAATGGG